>NZ_DATBNB010000658.1 GCF_036554565.1 Longimicrobium sp.
GACGGTGGGGTGCGGGTTGTCGACGGTGCCGCCAGCGGTGCGCTCGGCCTTGGACGCCTTGGCCGTGTAGAAGAACCGGGAGGCGCCGCCTGTGTCGCCGTAGATGCGAGTCTGGAACTCGACGTTGCTGCCCCCGTAGCCGATGCTTTCCGTCGCCCGGACGGTCCCGGGACCGCGCCCGCCGTTGCTGACGCGCTCGCCGCTCTGCTCGTCCAGCAACCGCACCGCGCAGCCGGGTTCGTGCTCGTCCTCGCATGCGCAGCCAAGGATCACGTTTGCGGGCCAGCGACCCCGAGCGTCGCCGCCGCGTGGGCCGGGTGTAGCCGCGAAGTCGGTCGCTCCGCTCTCGTGGTACCGGCGACCGGCGCTCGCCTCTCCGTCTCGCCCCTGCGGGTATGGCTTACCGTCGCGAACGTGGGAGAGCAGCCCGCCCGCGCCTGCGCGCAGCACGTCGTCCGTCGCGATGCGGCACGCATCGATGTTGAGCGCCCCCGTCCCGTGCTTGAGGACGTTCGCGGCCACGGTGCCGGGGAAGGGCTTCCGGGCGAAGCAGATCGGCTCGTTGGCGGGCTTCAGGGCCGTGCCCCATCCGGCCCACTCGCGCGCCGCGTCGCTCACGGGCACGTCACTGTCCGTGGTGTGATGGGGGTTGTCCATGTAGGGGCGGCGGTTCCCGATCTGCCGCTGATGACCGATGATGCTCCGCGGCGGCACCTGCTCCCTCTTTGCCCCGGCCGCCTTGTCCAGCGCCTTGCTCACGTCCAGCGACTTCGGAAACCCGGAGCCATAGAGCCACTGCAGCTGATCGCGGATCTCGAAACCGGCGTCCTCGATCGCGCACGCCATCCGGTGGTACGTCCGCGTGCCCCCGAAGGCGAGCAGGTGTCCTCCCGGCTTCAACGCCCGCAGGCCCTGCTTCCACGTCTCCACGTCGAAGGCCACGCCGGAGCGGTCCCACGCTCTCCCCATGAACCCCAGCTCGTACGGCGGGTCGCACACGATGGCGTCCACCGACTCGGCGGGCAGGTCCGCGAGCACCTGCCGGCAGTCCCCCCGGTAGAGGGTGAAGTCGCCCCCTGCGATGTATGGCACGCTCACGCTGCTTCCCCATGCTTTGAGGGAACAGCGTCAACGGGGGAAGCGGAGGGGTTGGCAGCCTGCCACTGCGCGTCGAGGCGGAGCCAGAGCGCGGCCGACGTTCCGAATGCGCACGCCAGCCGCGCCGCCGTGTCGTCGTCTACGAGGACGCCGGGCATCGGGTTGAGGATGAGCGCGGCCAGCCAGGCCGCATGTGCGTCCGCCCCAAGCCGATGAATCAGGTCGCACTCGCCCCACCCGCGCGCGGCCATCTCGTCGCGAACGAACTCCGCGACCGGGAACACTTCTTCCGCCTTCATCGGGCACCCCCACCGTCAGCGGGGGACGGGGCGAAGTCGCGCCAGATCGCCGGGTCCCACTCGGCAAGGTCTCGCCGATCCCGCATCCGGAGCGCCTTGCGAAGGCGGCGGGGCGACGGGTATGCACCCGGCGAGCGCTCCGAGGCGGGATCGCCCATCATGCCCATCACGCGGAGGTGCACCCGGAACCGAGCGTGCCGCCTGCTCATGCGCCCCCCTGCGTGTACGGCGTGGTGTCCCGCCCATGCTTGGCGAGCACGGCCAGACAGACGGCGCGGCCGAGGGAGTTCATCGGCGGACCTTCGGCGTAGCTGAGCCCGTCGCGCTTGGGGTACCGGCACACGTTGAGCTTGGCCCCCAGGATATCCACCTGCCGCCAGCCGGAAAGCTCCCGCTCCATCAGCGCACCCCATGCGGCGGGGTCGTTCGGGTAGTCGGGGAGCAGCACTGTCGGGTAGGCGCCGTTGGCATCCGCGAGCACAAGGACGCGTCGGTCACGCCAGAGTTCTTCACCGCGCCACGTCGCGCCCAGCAGTTCCTCTACATCTACGCACAGCCGTACGTCGGGATCGAGGTGCGACAGCGAGGGCCGCGATTGCGTCTCAGCCATGGCGCGCCTCCAAGTCCCGAGCGAGGCGATCGAAGTTGGCCGGGCTCATGTCGGGCTGACGGTAGATGGAAACTCGGCCGAGGTAGTGGGTCCCCTCGTACACATCCACGTCCACCGTGCTGTCGGTTGCCCGCCGCCGCTCCATGCGCATGCCGGGGATCACGTGCGTAAGGTCGGGCTTCATCGGGCACCTCCCCGGCGGCGCCACTCAGTGTAGGCGACATGCATCCGGGTCCAGCTGATCATCTGGCCGGTCCACGCGTTCGGGTTGAGGCGACGCAGGCGGCACCCCATGCATGGACACGGCTTCATCGGGCACCGTCCGCGTCAGCGGCGGGCGCCGCGAGGCTGATGAGGTGATCGCGGACGGCGGCCCATTCCGCGTTCCGGAACGAGCCGTACGCGTAGATCCGGGGGTGCTTCAGGTTGTGGCCGTTCACGCGGATGAACTCAGCGCACCCAGCCTCCGTGAAGCACGCCGGGGGGGGGTCACGAACTCCCACTCGTCGCGGTAGCCGACGCGACGCCACCCCTCCGGAGTCTCGCCGGTACGCGCGTGCATCCGATCCAGCCACACGGCCCGCCACGGTTCGGCCTCAGCGTAGTCGCCGCCGTCCTCGATCCACACCACGTCCTCGGTGTAGTCGGTGTCGAGCCCGTAGATCCGGTTCCTCTGCTGGACGGCGAAGATGGGCGCGTTCGTCGCCCGGTTATCCTGCGCGACGATGGCCGCGCCGATGGCTTTCAGGTCGCTCAACGGGCACCTCCGGGCACGGCGTTGGCCCCCGAGGGCGCGTCCGCGTCAGCCGTGAACCCCGGGTGCTGCCTCGCCATGTGCTGGCGCAGGTTGGCGAACTCGGTTTCACAGCACGGGCACTTGCCCGCCTGCGTCCGGCTCTTCAGGCGCGTGACAACGCCGCGAGTGGCGGAGAGCTTCCGCTCGGTGGCCTTCCGCGCCTCGTACTGAACCATCTCGTTCTCTTCGGCCCGCTTCCGCCGCGCTGCCTCCTGGTCGACGCGCGCCTGCAGTTCGCGGATGCGCTTCTGCTCCGCGGTCTCGCCGTTGAAGACGAGGGAGTGTCCGTTGGGGCAGTGGAACCCGGCGTGCGTCCGTCGCCGCTCGACCTCCCACGCCGAGGGCACGCCGAAGGTGATGCCGCAGTTGCAGCAGCTGATCGTGACCAGCGCAACCTCAATGTCTATGGTCTTCATCACGCCCTCACGGGTGGATGGTGGACAGCACGGGCGCCCCCCGAGGGCAGGTGCCCAAGGGGGGAGGGGAGAGGGGTCGTCAGCACCGGATATTCCGCCGGATACTCGCCCGAAAACAACCGCGTAGAGGCGCCGGAGCCGCGAAGCTCCGGGCCCGGTTTTACCGCATACTGTCTGGTGAAATGGCCTTACCCCGCATCGTGCAAGGGATGAAGCACATCTGGTACATCACGTTGCCCAGCAGCCCCAGCGCGATCACCCGCGGCAGGTCTTCGCGGCCGGGCATGGAGAACTGGCCGCGCAGGTAGAGCACCGCGAACACCAGCACCGACGCCACCACGAAGCGAAGGCCGTTGAACGCCAGCGGCTCGAACGCGCCCAGCGCGTGCTTGACCACCGCGAAGTTCACGCCCCAGACGAGCACCATCATTGCCAGCGCGGCTTCCGTCCATCCCCATCCCGGCACCGGCGCCGTCGCCTCGGCGCCGATCCCCGGCTCGACATCGGCGCCCTCGCCCAGCCCGTCTTTTTCCTGCATCTTCATCTCCGATGGAAAGCCGGGAAAGAAGCGCGAGCTCCCTCCCCGGCTCGAATGCCGTGGTCCATTGTCGTCATCGGCGCGTCGTCGGCTGGCATCGTCCGCCTGGATCCCGGACGGAAGATCGGTCCACGGGACGTGCGCCGCAACGGGAGCAACCTTGTTCCGCGGGCGCGCGTCAGACATACCGTGCGCCGGCGGGGCTCCACCTGGTTCCATTCTCGCCGACGTTCCAACGACATCTCACCCGCCCCCCGACATCCCATGCACAAGCTCGTTCTTCTCGCCGCGATCATCCTCCTCGCCGCTCGCCCGGCGCACGGCCAGACCGCGGCGGACTCGGCCGCCATCCGCCAGACGGCGCTGGACTACATCGAGGGCTGGTACACGGGCGACCACGAGAGGATGGCGCGCGCGCTCCATCCCGAGCTGGCCAAGCGCCTCGTGCGAACCGACGCCCAGAGCGGCGCCAGCGACATCCGCGACATGGGCGCTTCGGAACTGGTGATGCAGACGCGGCGGGGCGGCGGGCGCGACGTTCCGGCCGGCCGCCAGCGGAAGGACGTGGCCATCCTCGACATCTTCGAGGGCACGGCGAGCGTGCGCGTGGACGCCGCCACGTGGATCGACTACATGCACATCGCCCGGGCGAACGGCCGCTGGCAGATCGTCAACGTGCTGTGGGCTCTGCGGCCGGAGCCGCGGACGCCATAGGCCTGGTTTACCGGCCTCGCTCTGAACTATCATCCCCGACCGGACGCACCTCGCCCCCCTGAGGAGCGCCCGCCCGTCCGAGATAGAGCGCCCTGACGGACACCCTGGAAGCGGATGAGACGCTCGTGGCCTGCGTCCCGGAAGAGTCGGATAACTGGAACGGGCGAGATCCTCGCCGTTGCGCGACCATCGCCGGAACTCCCACGCCTTTTCGGCACTCACACCGTTCTCTGCAGCAAATTCTGGCCGATTCCGCGCTTCGCGTACACTTGTGAAAAAAAGAACATGATTCTTGCGGGAGGCGAAGAAGAACCGTAAGATGAGGGGTGGTCGGCACGTCCCGCCCCTCCGCTACATCCGCATTCCGCCCGCCAATCGATGATCGGCACAGGCCTATACACGCCGCAAGACGCGGCGATGCTCTTGCACGAACAGCCCCGCACCATTCGGCGCTGGGCGTTCGGCTATGGGCGCAATCGCGCGGCTGGCAGAGTGCCATATCCACCGCTGATTGAAACGGACCTATCCCCACTTGAGGGACAGGATGCGCTCACCTTCCTCGAACTGATTGAATTACTGTACATCCGCGCGTTCCTTCGCGCTGGTGTCTCGTGGAAGACGGTTAAGACTGCGGCTAATGTCGCTGCCCGCATGTTCGACTCGAAACATCCGTTCGCCCTCCGGCGACTGTATGTCGATCCGAAGGCGGTTTTTGCAGGCGTGCAGGAGCGTGACGGGCGCGAGACATTGATCCAGCTTGTGGGGCACGGACAGCACACAATGCCGTCAATCGTGAAGCCGTATCTTGACGAACTGGAATTCGACGTGAATGATGTTGCCAATCGCTGGTGGCCGATGGGTCGGTTAGCCGGTGTCGTTATCGATCCAAGGTTCTCATTCGGAGCACCGATAGTTGAGGACGTTGGCATTCGAACACGTACGCTCATCGAAACGTACGATGATGAACTCCCGCGGTACAAAGAACGGACTGTCGACCATGTGGCGTGGACATACACTATTAAAGCGATCCACGTTGAGTCGGCCCTGAGATTCAGAACGTGGCTGATGAACCCGATCGCAAACTAGTTTTCCTGTTCGACGAGAACATGCCAGCACGCCTAGCCCACGCCTTACGTGGGCTAGGCGAAAATTGCTTCCACGTTAGCGATCCTGAGATCAGGCTGAACAACACCCCGGATGAGGTCGTGTTGCGACACGCGGGGGAGCGCGGGTGGATCTACGTAGGACGCGATCATCGTATCCTGCACCTTCCCCACGAGCGAGCGGCACTGCGGGATCATAACATGGGGGCGTTTTTCCTCAATCAATCCCTCAATAAAAGCCTTTGCAGCATCACCACGGCCGTTTTCCGAAATTGGTCAGAGATGAAGCGCCTCTCGGACATATCGTCCCGCCCGTTTCTGTTTCTAATTCGGGAAACGAGTATCAAACCGCTTCGCAAGAAGAACCTGGGGAACCCCGCCGACGAGCAGAGAAAACGTGAACGACACCCCAAGGGAGAAAAGGCCAAGGACGTCACTCCCTGAAATGCGTGACGAACGACACGATATTTGAAGTCGGGCGATGCAAGGTGCAGAAGCCGTAAGACGGGTTCCCTGAAGTGAGCGCAATGCACGCGCGCGCTGGACGCGGTAGCCGAAATGTCCCGTTCAGCGAGCGTCGAGGCGGAGTAGCGAACCCCTCCAACCAGGCCGAGGCCACGATCATGTGACCGCTTCCGCGCCCTGACGTAAAGGTGTCCTCGGCTAGATCCTTCGGCCCGCGAAGGGTGTGCTACGGGCAGGTGAGGTGCGCGTGGGCCTCAGATACCATGTAAAAGCGGGCCGCCACGATGTAAGCTCTCTGGGTCGCTCAAACCTGGAGGCGCTTATGCAGACCGTAACGACCCGCAACGTATCGGTGGTGTCCGTGCCCGCGCTTTATCTCGCGATCGAGACT
>NZ_DATBNB010000659.1 GCF_036554565.1 Longimicrobium sp.
CGCCCGCGCGCTCGGCGATTCGCGTGGTCAGCTCGGCGCTCGCCGAGGCGGCGGCCACGATGCGGTCCACCGACTCCAGCGCCGCCCGCGACAGGTCTCCCACACCCGCCAGCCGCGCGGAGCCCTGCTCCATCCGCTCCAGCGCCGACCCCATCTGCCCCCGCACCCCGTCGACCATGTCGCGCGCCTGCACCGCCGCGCGCTCCGTGTCGTCCGCCAGCTTCCTCACCTCGTCGGCCACCACCGCGAAGCCGCGGCCGTGCTCGCCCGCGCGCGCCGCCTCGATGGCTGCGTTCAGCGCCAGCAGGTTGGTCTGCTCGGCGATGGCGCGGATGGTTTCCACGATGGTCGCGATCTGCCCCGAGGTCCCCGCCAGCGCCGCCAGCTCGCGCCCCTCCTCGTCGACGAAGTCGCGCAACGTCACCAGCCGCCCGATGGCCTCGACGATGGCCCCACGGTTCTCCGACGCCAGGCGCCGGGTGTCGCGGCTGGCGCCCGCCGTCTCTCCCGCGTCGCCCGACATGGCGTCGGCCGAGCGCGCCAGCTCTTCCGTCAATCCCAGTCCGTACGCCGTCCGCCGCCCCTGGTCGGCGATGCGCTGGCGGATGTCGGCCGCGGTGGCGGCAACGGCCTGGCCGCTTTCGCGCAGGCTGGAAAGCCGTCCCCCCAGCGTGCGCAGGGCGCCGTCCATCTCGCGCGCGCTTTCCGTCATCGGCCGCACCAGCCCATCCAGCTGAAGCGCCAGGGCCAGCTGCCGCGAGAACCGCTCGATCAGGCGCAGCTCGGCCACGCCGTACACCTCGGGACGGTGGTGCCCCACCTCCAGCAGCCCCAGGGCATTGCGGCCGTACGACAGCGGGTGGATGACCAGGGAGCGCACCGGCACCGAGGCGGGCACCCGTCCCTCGCGTGCCGTGTCCGCCGAGATGAACGGCTCGCCCGAACGGAACACCTGCAGCCGCACGGGATGCAGCTCATCCAGCCCCTCGGGGTCGGTGGCCAGCGGGTGCACCAGCACCAGGTCGCCGCCGCGCACCGAATAGACGTGAAGCCAGCTCCACTCGATCAGCCGCCCCGCCATCTCCTCGATGCGCGCCATCGACTCCGTCAGCGGCATCCCCGCGGTGATGACGGCTTCCATCGCCGCCACCTTGCGCAGCTCCTCCGACGAGATGGCCTCGGCCACCAGCATGCGGGCCAGCAGCCCCGCGAAGGCCACGAAGACGATCATGGCGAAGGTGCCCCACGACCGCGAAACGGCGAACGCCGCCGCCACGCCCAGCGTGCCGATCACCCCCAGCACCGCCGAAACGATCTCGTAGCGCAGCAGGACGTTGCGCTCGGAGGTGGTGAGCTTGCCGCGGAAGAGGAGCGAGAAGTAGAAGAGGCCGCGCGACACGAAGAAGTAGGCCAGGAAGTAGGCCAGCAGCGCGGGGAGTCCGTCGATGGAGAGCGCGGGAACCAGCCCGTCGCCCGGGGCGGGCGCCGGAAGGCCCGCGGAGCGCGAGGACAGGGCGTACACGCCGGCGCCGGCCGCCGCCGCGAGCGCCTCGCGCCCGGCGTTGACCCCCGCGGGAAACCACAGCTTGCGCCGCCCCAGGTCGCCCGCGGCCGTGCCGGCCCAGGCGGCCACCACCGCCGCGGCCGGCTGCCCCAGCAGCGTCAGCGCGCCCACCGGCACCACCGTCATGGTGACGTAGGCGAACTTGGAAAGCGGCACCGCGCCCTGGCGCAGCGCCGCGACGGACACGATCCCCGCGAGCGCCGCCCACAGCGGCGCTGACCCGGAGCCCCCGACCAGGGCGACGGCGGCCACCAGCGCGGCGCCGCCGCCCAGCGCCAGGAGCACGCGGGCGTACATGGCGAGCACCCGCCCCGCGCGGAGAGCGGCCTGTGCGGGAGCGTTCACGCGGCGCGCGCTCCGTCGACCGCCTTGCGCAGCGCCCGCACGAAGGCGAGGCCCTCGTCCACCCCGCCCGTCCGCAGCGTTTCCACCAGCGCGCTCCCCACCACCACCCCGTCGGCCACGCGCGCCACGGTGGCCGCCTGCTCGGGGGTGCTGATGCCGAAGCCCACGGCCACGGGCACCG
>NZ_DATBNB010000660.1 GCF_036554565.1 Longimicrobium sp.
CTCGCTTCACCGCGAGTTTCCCCGCATGCTCGCCGCCGGGATGACGCCCTACGACATACTCCTAACGGGCACGCGCAACGTGGGAGAGTACTTTCAGCGCCAGGACGCGTTCGGCACCATCGCCGTGGGCCGCCGCGCCGACCTGCTGCTGGTGGACGCCAATCCCCTGGCCGACGTCGCCAACCTGCAGCGCATCGCCGGAGTGATGGTGCGCGGCCGCTGGCTTCCGCGGGAGGAGATCCAGGCGGGGCTGCGGGCCATCGAGGCGCGCAATCCCCGGTAGCAGCGGCAGGGGCGAAGTGGCGGCGCGAGTGCCTGCAACGCTTGCCGCCGCCTTGCGTTCCGCCGTATGATACGCGCCCTGCGGCCCATCCGGGCCACAGGGCGCGTAACCGCAACGTACATCCGATTCTCGATATGCCTGAACGGAAGATCCGGGTGCTGGTGGCCAAGCCCGGCCTGGACGGCCACGACCGCGGCGCCAAGGTGATCGCCGCCGCGCTGCGCGACGCCGGCATGGAGGTCATCTACACCGGCCTTCACCAGACGCCGGAGATGATCGTGAACGCCGCCATCCAGGAAGACGTGGACGTGGTGGCGCTCTCCATCCTGTCGGGCGCCCACATGACGCTGTTCCCGGCCGTCAAGCAGGCGCTGGACGCCGAGGGCGCCGACCACATCCTGATCACCGGGGGCGGCATCATCCCCGAAGAAGACATGGCCGCGCTGCGCGAGCAGGGGATGGGGCAGCTCTTCGGCCCGGGAACGCCCACGACGGCGGCGGTGCAGTACATCGCCGACTGGTTCGCGGAGCACGGCCGCGATCGCGACGACGCGGGCCAGTGACGGCTCCCGTGGCAGCGGCGGACGCACCCGCCGCCGAATCGCGCTCGCGCACCCTCGCCCGCGAGCTGCGCGAACTGGAGGCGCGCCTGCGCCAGGGCGGCGGCCCCAAGCGCATCCAGAAGCAGCACGACGACGGCAAGCTGACGGCGCGCGAGCGCATCGGCCTGCTGGTGGACCCGCGCTCGCGGTTCCAGGAAGTGGGCCTGCTCGTGGCGCACGACCAGTACGAGGGGCAGGCGCCCGCGGCCGGCGTGGTGACGGGCTTCGGCACGGTGTGCGGGCGGGAGGTGGTGGTCATCGCCAACGACGCCACCGTCAAGGCCGGCTCGTGGTGGCCTGAGACCATCACCAAGATGCTGCGCGCGCAGGAGATCGCCATGCGCTGCCGCGTGCCCATCATCTACCTGGTGGATAGCGCTGGCGTGAACCTGCCGTACCAGGGAGGCGTCTTTCCCGGGCAGTACGGCGCATCACGCATCTTCTACTACAACTCCATCATGCGGCGGTACCTGAAGGTGCCGCAGATCGCCGCGGTGATGGGGCCGTGCATCGCGGGTGGCGCCTACCTGCCGGCCCTCAGCGACGTGATCCTGATGGTGGAGGGCACGTCGTTCATGGGGCTGGGCGGTCCCAACCTGGTCAAGGGCGCCACCGGGCAGACGGTGGATTCCGAAACGCTGGGCGGCGCGCTGACGCACAACGCCATCTCGGGGGTGGCACACTACCGGACACCGGACGACCGGTCGTGCATCGGCAAGATCCGCGACCTGGTCAAGCAGCTCCCGCGCGAAACGTCCACGCTCCCGATCACCGAGCCGAAGCCCGGCGCGCGCCCCGAGGCAGACCTGTACGACCTGCTGCCGCCCGACCACAAGCAGCCGTACGACATGCGCCAGGTGCTGGGCTGCATCCTGGACGGCGGCGAGTTCGACGAGTTCCAGGCCGACTACGCGCCGGAGATGATGTGCGGCCACGCGCGCATCCAGGGCATTCCGGTGGGCGTGATCGCCAATGCGCGCGGCATGCTCAAGGACCCGCACGGCGGGGCGCCCAAGTTCGGCGGCATCATCTACGCCGACTCGGCCGACAAGGTGGCGTTCTTCATCGAAACCCTGAACCGCCACGGAACGCCCATCCTGTTCGTGCAGGACGTTTCCGGGTTCATGGTGGGCTCGCAGGCGGAGCACTCGGGAATCATCCGCGCCGGCGCCCGCTTCGTCGAGGCGATGGCCACCGCCACGGTGCCCAAGATCGTGCTGACGATCAACCACGCGTCCGGCGCCGGGTACTACGCGATGGCGGGGCAGGGGTTCGACCCTGATTTCATCTTCACCTGGCCCACCGGGCGCATGGGGGTGATGGAGGGCGACAGCGCGGCCGTGGCGCTCTTCAGCACGCAGCTGGAGGCGCTGAAGAAGGAAGGCAAAAAGCCCGACACCGAGCTGCAGGCCAAGATCGACGCCGTGCGCGCCGACTACGACAAGCAGCTCGACGCGCGCTTCGCGGCGGCCCGTGGCTTCGTGGACGCCGTGGTGCTGCCCGACGAGACGCGCGCCACGCTGGCCCTGGCGTTGCGAACCTGCATCAACAACCCGGGCCCGCACCTGGGCGCGTTCGTCCTGCCGCCGAACCTGTAGTCGTCCGGCAGGTGGCGGAAAACGAACAAACTTGACGGACCCGGCGGGCGGCATTAGTCATGGTGCCGTCCGCATTTGCATGCGAGCGCCTTTGGCTGACGCCGACGTCCCGGCGGTACCCGGGAGGGAAGAGATGCGCACCGACGTAAACCTGGCGGTCCGGCGCTGGACGCCGGGCGAGTACGCGCGCATGGCTGAGCTCGGCATCCTGCCGGAAGCAGGAGTCGAGCTCATCGACGGCATCGTCCGCGAGAAGAACGCGTGGGGCACACCGTGGCGGTGGACCTACGAAGACTTCGAGCGGATGGGCAGCGTTGTGGACGAAGACGAGCGGATCGAGCTCATCGACGGGGAGATCGTCCACATGACGCCGGTTGGACACCGCCACATCTACACGGTAGACCTGCTCACGGAGTTTCTGGCGGAGCACGCCCGCGGGCGTGCCATCCTGCGTGTGCAGAGCCCGGTTCGTCTGGCGAAGGACGAGGGACCGGTGCCGGACCTGGTACTCTTTCGCATGCACGAAGACCGGTACCGCTCCCGCCAGGCCGGCCCGTCCGACGCGCTACTGGTCGTGGAGGTGGCGGATACCTCGGTGCGGCGTGACCGGCGGAAGGGGCTCAGGTACGCCTGGGCGGGAATCCCCGAGTACTGGCTCGTGAACGTCAGCCGGCCCGTGATCGTGGTGCACCAGGAGCCAGTGGCCGGCGAGTACACGGATATACGCGAGTACAGCCACGGGGCCCTGTTCAACTCGCCCGCGCTCGGTGGCCGCGAGGTGCGCGCCGAGGAGGTACTCGGGCCCGGAGCATGGCCGCCGGAACGTCCGGCACGTGGCTGAAATGAACAAACTTGACGGACCCGGAAAGCGTCGCTAGCGTTTGCTGCGTTCGCTTGCCGGGCCCGTTCGTTGCTTTGTGGTAGAGGTCGCGAGATAGCCAGGAGCAGCAGATGAGGACTCTCATGATCGAGCCGGAGATCGAGGTGGACGCCAAGCCTCAGCGGCGGCGCTTCACGGTCGACGAGTTCCAGCGCATGGGCGAAGTCGGCATCTTCGCCCCCGAAGAGCGGGTGGAGCTGATCAAGGGGGAGGTCGTTCGGATGACTCCGCTGGGTGCTCGCCACATGGAGGCGGTTTTCGCGCTCGATGACGTTCTGCGCTCGATCGTGGGCCCCGAGTTGCGGGTTTCTGTTCAGGGCGCCATCCGGCTCCCCGACTCCGAGCTTCACCCGGACGTCGCCCTGCTCCGGCGCAGCGAGTGGCGGAAGGGCCAGTTGCCGCTGCCTGCCGCCTGCGTCTTGGTGATCGAGGTAGCCGATTCCACGGTGCGTTTCGACCGGGGAGAAAAGCGTCGGGATTATGCCCGTGTGCTGATCCCGGAGTACTGGGTCGTGGATCTACCGGCCGAGAGCGTGGTGCTCCATCTGCAGCCGTCGGATGGCGACTACCACCAGGTTACCGAGCATCGGCGGGGAAGCTCGTTCACCTCTCCCGCGCTGGGCGGGCGGACGATCGCCGTGGACGACGTACTCGAATTGCCCGACCCGTGAGCCGCGGGTTGCCCCCGCGCCGCTTGAAGTGAATTATCCCGTCCGGAGGCTGCGGTGTGCGGCCTCCGGACTGTTTTGGGACCGGATCTTGAGCACGCGGCGCCTTCGCCGTTCATCCATACGATCTCGCGAGCCTGATGAAAGACCGCATTCGCATCGCCAGTGGCCAGGGCTTCTGGGGCGACCAGCTCGACGCGCCCAAGCAGCAGGTCCAGGGCGGACCCATCGACTACCTGATGCTCGACTACCTGGCCGAGGTCACGATGTCGATCATGCAGAAGCAGCGCAGCCGCAACCCGGCCGCGGGCTACGCGCGCGACTTCGTGCCGCTGATGGGCGAGATCCTTCCCGCCGTCGTGGAGCGGGGGATCCGCGTGATCGCCAACGCGGGCGGCGTGAACCCCGCCGGCTGCCGCGACGCGGTGCTCGACGAGGCGCGCAAGGCCGGGCTGGCGGGGCGCGCGCGCATCGGGATGATCACCGGGGACGACATCCTCGAGCGCTTGCCCGACCTGCTGGCGCGCGGCGTGGAGCTGAAGAACATGGAGACGGGCGAACCGCTCTCCACCGTTCTCGGCCGCGTGCAGAGCGCCAACGCCTACATCGGCGCGCGGCCCATCGTCGAAGCGCTGCGGCAGGACGCGCACGTCGTCATCACGGGGCGCTCCACCGACACGGCGCTCACCTACGGCCCCATGATCCACGAGTTCGGGTGGAGCCTGGAGGATTTCGACCGCATCGCCGCGGGCGTGGTGGCGGGGCACATCAACGAGTGCGGCGCGCAGGCATCCGGCGGCAACCACCTGGTGGATTGGCGCACCATGCCGGGGCTGGCCAACGTCGGCTATCCCATCATCGAGGCGTCGCCCGACGGGTCCTTCGTCGTCACCAAGCACGACGGCACCGGCGGGCGCGTGACGCTGGCCACGGTCAAGGAGCAGCTCGTCTACGAGATGGGCGATCCCGTCAGCTACATCACCCCCGACGTGGTGGCCGACTTCACCACCATCCGCCTGGAAGACGCCGGGCCTGACCGGGTGCGCGTGCACGGCGTCCGCGGCGGCCACGCGACGGACATGCTGAAGGTGAGCATCGCCTACTCCGACGGCTACAAGGCGTCGGGAACGCTCGTCTACGCCTGGCCCGACGCGGTGGAAAAGGCGCAGATGGCGGACCGCGTGCTGCGCGAGCGCCTGGACCGCCTGGGACTGAAGTTCGACGAGGTGCTCACCGAGTACGTCGGATGGAACGCCACGCACGGCCCCCTCGCCGGTCCGCTGCCGAAGGACCTGCCCGAGGTGACGGTGCGCTGGGGCGTGCGCGGCCAGGACAAGGCGGCCGTGGAGCGCTTCACCAAGGAAATCGCGCCGCTGGTGCTGGCCGGTCCGCCGTCCGTCACCGGCTTCGCGGGCGGTCGCCCCGCGGTGCAGGAAATCATGGCGTACTGGCCCGCGCTGATCCCGAAGTCGGAGATCGAGCCGGGGCTGAAGGTCGAGGTGGTGACGGCATGAACGGTGTGGAACGGCAGTGCGAAAGTGCGAAGGTGCGAAGGTGCGAAAGTAACTTCGCCGTTAACTCTCGCACTTTCGCACTCTCGCACTTTCGCACTCGCTCACCGCAGCGGGCATCATGCGCATAACCTTCCTCGGCACCGCCGCGGCGCGTCCCACGGTGGGCCGCAACGTCTCGTCGCTGATCGTTCAGCGCGAGGGCGACGTGATGATGTTCGACTGCGGCGAGGGCACGCAGCGGCAGATGATGCGCTACGGCACGGGGTTCGCCTTCAGCGACATCTTCTTCAGCCACCTTCACGCCGACCACTTCTTGGGCGTCATCGGCCTGCTGCGCACGCTGGGGCTGCAGGCGCGCGAAGAGCCGATGGACCTGTGGACGCCGCTCGGCACGGCCGAGGTGCTGAAGCAGGCCGTGGAGCTGGGGGTGGAGCGCGTCCCGTTCGAGGTTCGCATCAACGAGCTGGAGCCCGGCGAGGCCGTAAAGCGCGGCGTGTATGACATCGTCCCCTTCCGCACCACGCACGCCGGCCGCTCGCTGGGCTACGCCATTGTGGAGCACCCGCGGCTGGGGCGGTTCAACGCCGAGCTCGCCCGCGAGATGGGAATCCCCGAAGGGCCGCTGTGGGGCAAGCTGCACCACGGTGAGGCGGTAGAGGTGAATGGGCGGACCATTCGGGCCGAGGACGTGGTGGGGCCCGAGCGCCCGGGCCGCAAGGTGGTCTACACGGGCGATACGCGGCCCTGCGCCCCCACGCGCGAGCACTCCCGCGACGCCGACCTGTTGATCCACGAGGCGACCTTCGCGCACGAAGAAGCCGACCGCGCGGTGGCCACGGGGCACAGCACCGCGCGCGAAGCCGCGGAAGTGGCGTCGGCCGCCGGGGTGCACCGCCTGGCGCTCACCCACTTCTCCCCCCGCTACGCCGACGACCCGCGGGCGCTGGAGCGCGAGGCGCGGGCGGTGTTCCCCGAAACCGTCGCCGCGTACGACGGGCTGGTGATCGAGGTGCCCTACCGCGACGCCTGAGCTTCGGCAAAGCCTGTCCGGGGGTGGACCCGAGGGCTGAAAGCGGTTATATTACCGGGCTGTTTCCGAGAGCGGGCACCTCGTTTCCGAGAGGCGCCCGTCTTTCTTTGGAACCACGTGGCAAGACCGTACCCGGGCCGTGGGGCTCGACAGAGATAAGATTCCATGTCCATTCGCAACATCGCCATCATCGCGCACGTCGACCACGGAAAGACGACGCTGGTGGACCACATGCTCCGCCAGGCCGGCACCTTCCGCGAAAACCAGCACGTGGCGGAGCGGGTGATGGACAGCAACCCGCTGGAGCGGGAGCGCGGGATCACCATCCTGGCCAAGAACCTCTCGGTTCGCTGGCACGATACCAAGATCAACATCGTCGACACCCCGGGCCACAGTGACTTCGGCGGTGAGGTCGAGCGCATCCTTCGCATGGTGGACGGCGTGATCCTGCTGGTGGACGCCGCCGAGGGTCCCATGCCGCAGACCCGTTTCGTCATGCGCAAGGCCATGGAGCTGGGGCTTCAGCCCATCGTGGTCATCAACAAGATCGACCGCGGCGACGCCGACCCGCACCGCGTGCACGACGAGGTGCTGGAGCTGTTCATGGAGCTGGAGGCCGACGACCACCAGCTGGACTGCCCGTTCCTCTACGCCGTGGGCCGCGAGGGCGTGGCCATGCGCCAGCCCGAGGACGAGCGCACGAACCTGACGCCGCTGTTCGACGCCATCCTGGAAACCATCCCCGCCCCCACGGGCGACGCGGAGGGGCCGTTCCAGATGCTGGTGTCGACCATCGACTACTCGCCGTACCTGGGGCGCCTGGCCATCGGGCGCATCGAGCGCGGGGTGGTGAAGGTGGGCGAGAGCGTGCTGCTGCTGGAGCACGGCCACGACGGCGAAGACTCGGCGCCCGGCGCCCGCAACCGCGTGGGCAAGCTGTTCACCTTCAACGGCCTGGAGCGGCTGGAGATCGAGTCGGCGTCCGCGGGCGACATCGTGGCGCTCAGCGGCCTGCAGAACGTGGACATCGGCAGCACCGTCTGCGATCCCGAGCACCCCGAGCCGCTGGCCGGCATCGCGGTGGAGGAGCCGACGGTCT
>NZ_DATBNB010000661.1 GCF_036554565.1 Longimicrobium sp.
CCGTCCGGAGGATGTGTGGCCGGGATTCCGCCGGTCCGTCGTCACCCCACCGATGATGAAAACGCGCATGACGCAAATTAGATGTAGGTGCCGTACACACCATCCTCAACACAACTGATGCAGATGTCAATGATCTACCCATAAGTTGTCAAATCGTATAACATACCGAAAGTGGTAGGACCCCAAACCAACGCGATCCGGCGCGACACGCACAATGGCCTTCTCCTGCCCGATCCTTCTCAAATTGACGATCAAGGTCCCTCGGCATTCTGAATCGTTTGATTTCGGCTGAACCACTACACGTCCGACCCTGGCCCATTCTCGTCCAACCCATCGAAAGAGGTCGCGTTCATGAACCACGTGAGAAGCCCCCGGGACGATACACCACGTGTTTCGAGCCGCCCGTGGGCTCCGACCACCGCCACCCGTTCAACAAGCGGCAAGGGTTTCCAAGCCTTCATCTCCTATAGCCACGCCGGAGAACAAGGCCTCGCGCGCTCCATCCAGCTTGCGCTCGAAAGTCTTGGGCGACCACTGTTCTCGCTGCGGAGCATGCGCGTGTTTCGGGACCAAACTAATCTCGATGCCAATCCAGATCTGTGGGCGGGCATCGAGCGCGCGCTCGATGTGTCCCAAAGGCTCATCCTGCTTGCCTCACCCCAGGCTGCCAAGTCCGCATGGATCCCGCGGGAGGTGGCCCACTTCGTCGGCAGACACGGAAAGGAGCGCGTCTGCATCGCGCTGGCCAGTGGCACCACGCCCTGGCAATCCGAGCAAGCCGAAGATGAAGTCCTGCAGCTTCCGGAGTGCGCCGTCACGAAAGATGTGTACCAGTGCTTGGTCAAGCCCGGTAAACGGCCGCTCGTGGTCAACTTTGCGCCCTTCGTGGCGATGAGCCATGAGCAGCGACTCTCGTCGATCGAATTTCTAAGCGCGGTGGCTCAAATTGCAGGGTTCATCCTGAACCGCGCGCCAGATGAGCTGGTCAACGAGCACGTCGCCCGCCAGCGCCGGGTGATCCGGCTGGCGATCACGGTCGGGCTTCTACTGCTGGGAACGTCGGGCGGTGCTGCCTGGGCGGCGGTACGTGAGCGTGACGCACGTGCGGACGCGGACGGGCAGCGTATTGAAGCGGAGCGCCAGAGAAACGTCGCAAATACGGAACGCGAACGTGCTGAGGGCGCAGAAGCGCGTGCTCTGGAGGAGCGCGATTCCGCCCGGGCGGCCCAGATCCGTGCGCAGCGGGAGCAAGCGCGCGCCGACAGCCAGCGCGTCAGAGCCGAGGGCGCCGAGGCGGACGCAATCCGGGAACGGGACGCCGCCCGCCGACAGGCCTTGGCCAACGGAAGCTATGCTCTGGCCGAGCAGGATCCGACCATTGCGCTTCAGATGGCCGAAATGGCGTCGCCTGATCTGAATGCCACGGCGGCAGCGGCAATGCTCAAGGCATTCAACACCGGCTCGTGGCTGTACAGCCATCGGATCGACGGAGCGTCGGATGCGGATCTGTCCGCCGACGGCCGGCGCATCGCATGGCTGGACGGCAAGGGATCGCTCCACCTCCTGGATCTCTCCACCGGCAACCGCACGAGGGTAGCGAGAACGGGCTCTCGGATCCGTTTCCTCCCAACCGGCAACCTGGTCGTGTGGTCGGGGTGGAATGGCCGGGGAACGCAGGGCCACGTCACCCTTCTAGGCCCACAGGGTGCCCCACTCGTGACACACCAATGGGAGTTCCTCGACGCCACCGTTTGTCCCTCAGGGGAGGTGATCGTGCCCGCCTTCGCGGGCGACCGGCGATTGGTGGTGCATGTGATGGACCCACGAACGGGCGGTGCGCGAACCCTCGATCTTCCCGCTGGCGTGGAGAGTCTGGGAATCAGAAGCGCTTGCCTTAGCCAGGGTGGAATTGTCGTAGCCCAGGAGTTTCCCTCCGTAATCGCGATCGTCGATGCACGCGGAGCTTCCGCGCGCATCGACGTCCCGAATGGGTATCACACCGTAGACGTCGACGTCTCGTCGCGCGATGGACGGGTCGCCGTTTACCTTGCCGGTGCCGTCCAAGGCGTATCGGACGCGGTCGGCTGGCTGCCGGGTACCACTACGGGCATGGAGGGTGCGCGCCTGCGAGTGGCTCCGCTGCCCATGAGCCCGGGCTTCGACTCGGGCGGGCGGCTACGTTTTCTCCCCGATGGGCGAGTGATTGCGGCATCAACCGACGGATGGACCCGGCTCCTAGACCTGGAAACGGGCGCGAGCAGCGCGATTGAACGCAGCCGCGCAACGGACGCGATCGGGGTCCCGCCGTCCGGTGATTTGATTGTGCTCGCGCGGCGCTCGGGTGTCGCGACTGTGTACTCGTCCGCTGATGCTGTTCCGGTCGGCCAGCTCCGGGGCGTAAACCATTCGGACGGATTGAACATCGCGTTCGAGCGGCTGGCGTTTGACGGGACGGGCAAGCTTCTGCTGTCGGTCGCACGCAACGACGTGCGGCTGTGGCGGCGCCCAAGCCATACGCTGACAGTGCCGCATGGCCCCGCCTTCCGGCCGTTTGATGCGCTCCCGAACGAGGCGCTGCGTGCCTTTCGGAGCCTGTCGCCGCAGCCCAGCTCGTTCGCGACCTGCGGCGGCACCTCCGAAATCATGGTCGACGATGTCGGCCAGCTCAGTCTCTGCATCCGAGGCGGCGGGAGAACCGAATACCTCGCAACGGGGTTGATGAAGGGAGACATTGCGGTCCGAGGCCACGGTCAACTGGATGGCGTGGGGCATCGCTGGATCGCCGAAGAGGCCGACCGGATCTTCGTGCTCTCGCCGGAACTCATCCTGCGCCTGCTGCACGAGGAGCGGCGCCGCGCCCGGCTTTGGACGCCAGATCCGGCCACGATCGACGTCTGGGCTGCCGGAGGACCGCGCCGGCGCTGATGGGATCGAAGATCAGACCGGGAGCGCGGCACTCCCCCGCTACGCTCCCGAGCGAACCGCCTCCAGCGTTCGACGTTGTTCAAGCCTTCGCGATGGGCTCCAGATAATAGAGCGGATACCGTTCCACGAACGCGCGCCCGGGGCCGGTCGCCTTTCCCATGCGGACGGGCCACCAGCGCAACTGGGGATTGGGGCCCTCCACGATTCGGTACGCTCCGGGGCAGTTCGGACACCTCCATTCCCCCACTTGCAGCAAGCGCG
>NZ_DATBNB010000662.1 GCF_036554565.1 Longimicrobium sp.
CGGAGGGCGGCGACGCCCGCGGGATTCACGCATTCGCCGCACGGCTTGCGGCGCGGGAATGCGGCGCGGTCAAGCAACAGGACGGCGTGCCCCCGCCGGACCAGATGCGCCGCCGTCGCGCTCCCCGCCGGCCCCGCACCGACGACCACCACGTCCCACGCGCCCATGCTCAGCCTCCCGCTTCCCACACGAGTGCCACGCGAAACGGCACGTGGGCGTGCACGCGTGCGCCGCGCAGCCCCGCGGCCGCCGCGAGTTCGCGCAGCTCCGCGGGCGTGAAGGAGCGGCGGACGGAGAGCGGGCCGTCGTGCCGCGTCACGGGGTGCGTACGCCAGACGGTGGCGGCGAGCAGGTTCGCCCCCACGAGCGCCGGGCGCGACCGCCGGAGATCGTTCACGATGCCGCCCACGCGCGCCACGCGGTCCATCTCCCGCAGCACGCGGAGAACATCATCACGCTCGTTGAAGTGATGGAGTGCGGTGGAGCAGAGGACGACATCGAACGACGCGTCGGGGTAGCGCAGGTCCAGCGCATCCGCCGCTTCGGCGCGCAGGTTGGGATGCCCGGCGATCCGCGTGCGGGCCACGTCCAGCGTCGTGGGATGAAGGTCCGTCGCCACTAATTCCACCGCTACGCCCCGTGCCCGGGCCCAGCGGGCGATGGCGAGTGGAATGTCGGCCGAGCCGGTACCCACGTCCAAGATGCGCCAGGTTCGATCCGCGTCGCGCGCGATCAGCCGCGAGAGGTGGTGGAGGACGATACGCGTCCCTCCCAGCCAACGGTTGACGCCTCGCAGGTCCGCGAGGCTGCGGGCCAGCTCCGCGGCGTCCTGGCCGGGCTCGTCCATCAGCTCGTCGCCGGTGGCGCGTGGGAGCGAGGTCACGCGCGGGCACCCGGGTTCAGCGCCGGTTCCGGCGCGGCGGAACGGGGCTCCACGTGCACGACTACGCGGCGCGCGCCGAGCCAACGCCTGACTTCTTCCTCCACCAGGTCGGCGATGTCGTGCGCGGCCTCCAGGCCGATCTCCGTCGGAACCACGATGGTCAGCTCCGCGAAGCGCGCACCGGGGCGGCCGCGGCTGCGCACGTCGTAGGCGGCCTCCACGCCGTTCATCGCTTCGGCCATGCGGCGGATCTCGGTGGATTCCACCGCGGCCTCGTCCACCAGCACCGGAACCGTCTCGCGCAGGATCTCCCATCCCGTACGCAAGATCAGCACGGCCACGAGAAGCGCCGTCCAAGCGTCCCCCGACCGCCATCCGAGCTTCACCAGGAGCAGCCCCGCGAGCACGGCCAGCGTCACGTATACGTCCGCCCGCAGGTGCGCGGCATCGGCCAGCAGCAACTCGGAGTTGAGCGCCCTCCCCTTGCGCCGCTCGAACAGCGAGGCGGTGAGGCCCAGGACCAGGGAGCCGCCCATCACCGCAACGCCGAGCCACGAATCCACATCCTCGTGCCCACCTTCGCGCAGGCGGCCGACGGCGCTCTGCACCAGTTCGAAGACAGAGATGGAGAGGAAGGCCACCATGGCCAGCGCACCCAGCGCCTCGAACTTCTCGTGGCCGTAGGGATGCTGCTCGTCCGGCTCCGCGGCGGCCACGCGCGCCAGTGCGATGGCCGCCAGCGTGGTCATTACGTCCAGCCCCGAATCGAACGCGCCGCCCAGGATGGAAAGCGAGCCGGTCGCCACGCCCGCGGCCGTCTTGGCTGCCACCAGCACCAGGCTGACGGCCAGCATAATGTTGAGGACGCGGCGTACCTCCCGCGCCCGCTCATCCAGGCTGCCCGCCGCCGCCGAGCTCACGTCATCACCTCGCGCAGCCGCCGCGCGGCATCCGCCAGCAGCGGCTCCAGCCCGGCGGGGTCCAGCGTGGAAAGCTGCCCGTCGCGATACAGCACGCGCCCGTCCACGACCGTCATCACCACGTCGCAGCCGCGGGCGGCGTGAAAGACGGCCGCGAGGGGGTCGTGCACGGGCTGCACGTGGGGCGCGGCCAGGGAGACGGCGCACAGGTCCGCCGCCTTCCCCGGCTCCAGCGTGCCGATCGTCCCATCCAGCCCCAGCGCCCGCGCCCCGTCGATGGTCACCAGCTTCAGCAGGTCGGTGGGGGACAGCACGTCGGGCCGGGCGACGCGCGCGCGGTGGAGGATGGAGGCGATGCGGGCTTCTTCCAGCAGGTCCAGCCGGTTGTTGCTGCCGACGGAATCCGTGCCCAGCCCCACGCGCACGTTGGCTTCGATCATCTCCGGGTAGGGCGCCAGCCCGTGGCCAAGACGGGCGTTCGCCACGGGGCAGTGGGCCACAGCGGAGCCCGTATCCGCCACGCGACGGATGTCGTCCGCGTCCAGCAGGACGCAGTGGATCAGCAGGGGCCGCGCACGGAGGACGCCCAGGCGGTCCAGCATCTCCACCGTCGTCCGTCCCCGCGGCGGCGTGTCGATGCCCCGCGCCCGCAGCCCGGGCGCAAAGTCGCCTTCGCCCGCCTGCACCAGCATCTGCTCGATGCGCGACTCCGACGCGTGCACCGCCATCGGCAGGCGCTCGGCGAGCGCGAACTCGGCGGTGGCGGCAAAGAGCGCGTCGGACACGGTGTA
>NZ_DATBNB010000663.1 GCF_036554565.1 Longimicrobium sp.
GAGGACGGGGGCAGCGAGGCAGAAAGAGGAATCGGAGCGGGCGTCAAGCTGGGCTTCGGCGTATCGGACCAGGTCACCATCTTCGTGCGCGGCGACTTCGCCAGCGTTTCGTACGCGAAAGAGGTGGCGGAGCTCGACGCCGATCCGTACACGCTGGCCAGCATCGACCTGGCCGGCCGTTACTCGTTCGGCGCGGGGCCCGTCCCGCTGCGGCCGTACGCTGAACTGGGCCTTTCCGGGACGGCGATCCACGACAAGCTGAACATCGAGGACGACATCTACTACGACGCCACGTACTCCGGCGCCGGCCTGCTGGTCGGCTTTGGCCTGGAGTACTTCCTCAACCGCAACGTGGCGCTGGACGCGGGTCTTCTGCTGGGGAAGGGCCGCCTTACGAACTTCGAAATCGATGGCGAACCGTTCGACCGCACGGAGGATCTCGACTATACCACGGTGCGAATGAACCTGGGCTTCGTCTTTCGCCCCTAGTTCCAGGCCGCCCACAAGCGGACGCGGGGCCGGCTGCCAGATGGCAGCCGGCCCCGGGTCCGTCCGAAGCGCGAGGGGTCAGGCCGGGACGGGCTCCGGGGCGGCCAGTGCACCCTTGAATTCGTCGAAGTCCGGCTCCGGCTGATCGGCGTACACCGGGTGGGAAAGGTACCGCTCGCCGAAGTCGCAGATCACGGACACGATCAGCTTGCCCTCCATCTCCGGCCGCGCGGCGACCTTCAGCGCCGCCCAGGTGATGGAGCCCGACGAGATGCCGGCGAAAATCGCCTCTTCGCGCGCCAGCCGCCTGGCCGTGGCAATGGCGTCGTCGTTGGTCACCTGCACGACCTCGTCGAAGATCTGCATGTCGAGATTGCCGGGGATGAAGCCGGCCCCGATCCCCTGCTGCTTGTGCGGCGACGGCTGCCCGCCGGAGATCACGGGGCTCTCGGCCGGCTCCACCACCACGATGCGCACGCCGGGCTTGCGCTCGCGCAGGTAGCGGCCGACGCCCGTCGCGGTGCCGCCGGTGCCCACGCCCGCCACGAACACGTCCACCTGCCCCTGCGTGTCTTCCCAGATCTCGGGGCCGGTGGTGCGATAATGGATGGCAGGATTCGCGGGGTTGTCGAACTGCCGCGGCGTCCATGCGCGGCCCCCCAGCTTGCCCGCGATCTCCTCCGCGCGGGCGATGGCGCCCTTCATCCCCCTGGGCCCCTCCGTCAGCACCACCTTGCAGCCCAGCGCGCGGAGCATGTTGCGGCGCTCCACCGTCATCGTCTCGGGCATGGTGAAGATGCAGCGGAAGCCGCGCGCCACCGCCGCGTACGCCACCCCGATCCCCGTGTTGCCGCTGGTGGGCTCCACCACCACCATCCCCGGCTTGAGGATGCCGCGCTCGATGGCGTCGTCGACCATGGCCGCGCCGATGCGGTCCTTGACGCTGTTGAAGGGATTGTAGCCTTCGTGCTTCACCACGATGCGGCCGGGAAGCCCCGCCGCGATGCGGTTGAGCTGGATGAGCGGGGTGCCCCCGAGCGTTTCCGTGATGTCCTGGTAGATCTTGCCGCGTGCCATGCCGTCTCCCGTGGATAGTTGGCCGCCCACCGCCGCGCGTCTGGCAACGAGCCGATGGGGCCGATACACAACGGCGCGAAGCCGGTTCCGCGCGGCTCAGACCGGCGCGAGCGGGCGGTGCGGGCCGGGCGGCGGCTCCACGCGGATGGGATCGCCCGGGCGCACCTCGCCGCCGGCGATCACGATGGCCATGATCCCCGCCTTGCGCACCAGCTCGCCGTTCTCGTCCCGGTCCAGGCACGCCGCCGTCAACCCCGATTGGAAGCGGTCCAGCTGTACGCAGGGGTTCCGCAGCCCGGTCACCTCCACCACGGCGGAATCGCCCAGGTGAAGCCGCGTGCCGGTGGAGAGTGCAAGGAGGTCGATGCCGCGCGTGGTGACGTTCTCGCCGATGTCGCCGGGCTCGACGGAAAAGCCGGCGGCGCGAAGCTCGTCGTGCAGCTCGGCGTGCACCAGGTGTACCTGCCGCAGGTTGGGCCGCGTGGGATCGGCCCGGACGCGCGAGCGGTGCTTTACGGTGACGCCCATGTGCGCGTCGCCGTCCACGCCCAGCCCCTCCAGCAGGTGGATGGAGTCCGCGTTCCGCTTGCTGAAGGTGTGCCGGGCGGAGCGGCTGACCGCGACGACGGACATGGTCACGGCGCGTCGGCGGCGCGGAAGAAGCAGGCGATTGTGTAGCGCACGCCGTGGGTAACGGGCGTGACCTCGTGCGTGGTTTCCGAGCGAAAGGCCACGAGCGTCCCGGGGTCGGCCGGGGCCTCCACGCGCAGACCGGGATGCGTGCGGTAGTGCCCGTGCAGCACCAGAGGACCGCCGCCGTATGCGCCCTGGCGCGGCTCCCCGGAGCGCTCGTTGAGGAAGATCACGGTCGATACGCGGCGGAAGCGCGACGCGTCATGCACCAGCGGGGTGTTGCCGTCCTGGTGGGGGACGAAGAAGTCACCCTCCTCGTAGCGCAGGAACTGCGGGTCCTCGCAGTCGCCCAGCGCGACGCCGAAGCGGGCCGCAAGCACGTCCTTGGCGTCCATCAGCCACTCCTTCACCCGCTCCCGCGTTTCCGGGGAGACGGCGAGCCGCGTCGTCTTGCGGACGTTCGGCTGCACCCGCCCGCCCATGTCCTGGCTGAGCACGGTGGCGGCGGTGCCCGGTATGGCGCGCAGCTCCGCGAGAAGCTCTTCACGTTCGTCGTCGAGCACGAAGCCCGGGATCTCGAGCAGGTCGATCATCCGTCGCAGGGGAGGGAGGGGAAAAAGGATCAGGCGCGGGCGATGGCGGCCGGCGGAAGCGTCAGCCCCACGACCACGTCGGAGAA
>NZ_DATBNB010000664.1 GCF_036554565.1 Longimicrobium sp.
CGCCCGAAGTTCCCCCCTCTCCGCACAGCAGTACCGTGCGGGGAGGGGCCGGGGGAGGGGCCAGCCGCGGCATGCGCCTAACCTGATCGAACCGCGCTCGAAGTTCCCCCCTCTCCCGCGCCGTTTGCGGGGGAGGGGCCGGGGGAGGGGGAGAAACGAAAGAGCCGGCCCGACCTCGTGGTCAGACCGGCTCTAGTCGCCGCGGCGGCCGAACGGCCAGAAACGGGACCTGCGCCGTGGAGGCGCGGTGACGATCACCTTCAGGTACTCCGTGCGGTCGCCCACCTGCAGCATGCAGAAGTACACGCCGGTGGCCACACGCGTACCGTTCAGGTCTCGCCCGTCCCAGTACGCCACCTTACGACCCGGCTCGGTATAGCGCAGGTTCAGCACCGGGACGTTGGCCCCCCGGGGGTGCCCCACGGCCCGGGGCACGGCGACGATCTGGCCCAGCATGTTCACCACCCGCATGGAGACCACCCGCGGGGCTCCATCGGCGAAAAGGTCTCCCTCCAGGATGAACGGGATGTACGTGTCGGGATTCGCGGGGCTGGGGTAGTTCTGCTCCAGGCGAAATCCCTTGGATTGCGCGGCCTGCGCGGTGGTGCCGCCCTGCGCCCGCGCATCGGGGGGAAAGAGCCAAGCGAAACACGCGAGCAGGAGGAGCAGAACAGGTGGTGCACGCAGCATCAGCACCTCACTGTTCACCAGGTTGTTGCGTGTCGGCTCCTCCGATTCGCGGTCCTGCAAAGGGGAAAAGGGCTCCGCACCCAACTTACCCGGTGCGCGCCAGCGGGGTCAAGCGACCGCCGGCCCCTCGTCCCCGCCCGGGGCCGCGCGCGCGTCTCCGGCGCTCTCCAGGAACAGCTCCAGCGAGCGGAACGGCTTGTCGTGCGCCAGCTGCGCCTCCAGGAACGCGCGCAGCAGCGCGCGGTGCGTCCCGGGCCGCCCCACGCCGCCTTCAGGAACGTGGCCGCGGATCATCCCCCTCAACTCCGCGCGGCTCTCCGCCTCCAGCACCCGCCCCGCCTGCCGGCAGCGCGTGCAGGCTACGCCACCCGCCACCGCGTCGAACCGCACCGGCTCGTCCGGCGCAACGTCGCCCCCGCACAGCACGCACGCATCCACCTGCGGCTCGAAGCCGAAGAGCGACACCAGCGACCACGCGCCCGTCAGCGAGGCGCCCAGGGCCTCGGCGGGGGTAGGCGCGTCGGCGATGGCGTCCCAGGCGTTCGCGACCGCCTGGTACAGGCCGGGGTGCGGGTCTTCCGTCCCCACGCGCATCACCAGCTCCGCCAGCAGCGAGGCGCCGGAAAAACCCACCAGTGAGCGCCCCAGCGCCTGCCGGCTCTGCACCAGGTCGAAGCCGCTGAGCGTGTGCAGGTCGCGCCCCTCCTTCAGGTAGAAGGTGGCGTGCCCCTCGGTGAACGGCTCCAGCACCCCGCCGTAGCGGCTGCGGGGGCGCAGCGCGCCCTTGGCCATCACCGAGCGCACACCGTGGTCCCACGTGTACAGCCGCAGCACCTTGCTTGTTTCACTGTACGGAAACGACTGCAGTACCAGCGCCCGCGTGGTGGTGAGCGCCACGTCCCCCTCCCGACCCCGTCAGCCCTGCGCCGCGGGGCGCCGCCGCAGGGCGAAGAACGCCCCCAGGCCAAGCACCAGCACGGTGGCCGCGCCGGCCACCCAGCGCGGATCGATCCCGCCGGCGGGACGGCTGGCCCGCAGCGCCACCCGCGCCCCGGGCCGAAGCCGCAGGCCGGTGAAGCGCAGGTACCTGTCGCCCTCGGCCTCGAACGGAATGCCGTCGTTCAGCCCTTCGACGCTCACGTTGGGCGCGGGCTGGCGCAGGTACAGCGCCAGCGTGTCGGTGGCCTGCGAGATGGGCAGCGCCAGGGGCTTGCGGCTCCCCAGCACCCGGTAGCGGAAGAGGAAGTCGCGGGAGCCCGGCACCAGCGGCACCGCGGCCACCACGCGGTCCCCCACCAGCATCACGTCTCCTCCGGTTGATTCGGAGGCGCCGGACAGCGGCTGCTCCGTCTGGAACTCGCTGGCGCCGGGCGGAATGGAGACGCCGAACACCGGCGTGCCCCCCCGGCCGACGACCGTGCGGCCCCCGGGGTTCTCCACCCGCACCGCCTCGGCGATCTCCCATCCGCCCTTTACGCCGGCGACGGCGATCACGTCGCGCCGGGTGACGCGCAGCGAATCGACCGCGCCCTGGGCGGAGGTGGTGTCGTACACCTGCACCTGGTACCCCGCGCCGGGCTGGTTGGGGTGCAGCGCCGGGCCCAGGTAGCGCACGCCATCCACCATGGCCGCGGCGAAGAAGACGGTGAACGTCGCCGTGTCGGTGCGCGCCGGCAGGGTGAACTGGAAGGTGCCGCCGGGGCCGGACGTCGCGCGGCCGACCATCCCGGAGGTATCGGACGATACGCGGTGGAGCTCCACCGTTGCCCCGGCGACGCCCTGGCCGCCCTTGACCACGCGTCCGGAAACGACGTCTTGCGCGATGGCGGGAACGGCGAAGAGCGCCAGCAGCAGCGCGGCCAGCAGGTGCGGCAACGGGCGGCGTGCCACCCGGCGCGCCGCCCGCTCTGGATAGAAAAAAGAGATCACGGGTTGAACCGGCCCAGGTCTTCGGGATCGAGGTTGCGCAGGTACTCTTTCAGCTGCTCGGGATTCATCCCCGGCTGCGGTCCTTCGCCGGCGGAGCCGGGCTCGCCGGTCAGGTCCACCGTCCCCGCGTCGCTTTCCGGCGCCATGGAGATGGTGGTGGCCGTCAGCAGGTCGTCGGTCGTGAACAGCTGCGCCCGCGTGCGGAGCGCGATGGCGATGGAATCCGACGGCCGTGCATCCACCGTGAACACCTCGTCGCCGCGGGTGATCACCAGCTCGGCGAAGTAGGTGTTGTCGTGCACCTTGGTGATCAGCACCCGCGTCAACGTGCCGCCCAGCCCGCGGATGACCAGCGGAAACAGGTCGTGCGTGAGCGGGCGGGGGAACTTCATCCCCGCCATCTCCATGGCGATGGCGCTGGCCTCCGCCGGGCCGATCCAGATGGGAAGGACGCGCTCGCCCTCCTCCTCCTGCAGGATCACCACGGGCGACTGGGTGCTCTGGTCGAGCCCCAGGCTCTGCACGCGAACTTTGATCATGGTGTCGCCACGGGGTACCACGGGAACGCCGGCCAACCTAGTGCGTCATTCCGGACGCGACAACCCCAGCGACGCCGAGAACTTGTTGAGGTCCAGCACCCGGCCCAGCCGCGCCGTCAGCACCTGCAGCACCTCTTCGGGCGACGACGCCTTGAGCGCCTCGGCCACGCCGGCGGCCGCGTCCTCGTACGTCACCGAGCGGATCACCTTCTTGATCTCCGCCAGCGCCGGCGGGCCGACGCTGAGGGACGACGCTCCCATGCCGATCAGCAGGAACGCGCCCAGCGGCATGGCCGCCACCTCGCCGCAGACCCCCACCTCGATCCCCGCGTCGCGTCCCGAGCGGCAGATGAAGTCCAGCAGCCGCACCACCGCGGGGTGGAAGGGGTTGTAGCGGCTGGCGATGCGCGAGTTGCCCCGGTCCACCGCCAGCGTGTACTGCACCAGGTCGTTGGTGCCGATGGAAAAGAAGTCCACGTGCTTCGCCAGCTCGGGCGCGATCAGCGCCGCGGCGGGCGTCTCGACCATGGCGCCCAGCGTGTAGCCATTCGGTACCGCGTGCCCCTCGGCGCCCAGCTCCTCGATGCACTGGTCGATGAGCGTGCGGGTGCGCGTGACCTCGCTGATCTCGTTGACCAGCGGCAGCATCACGCGGATCTCCCCGTGCGCCATGGCCCGCACCAGCGCCCGCAGCTGCGTACGGAACACCTCGGGCTCGTCCAGGCACACGCGGATGGCGCGCCATCCCAGGAAGGGGTTTTCCTCGCGCCCCATGTGCAGGAACGCAGGGAACTTGTCGCCGCCCAGGTCGAAGGTGCGGATGATCACCGGCTGCCCCGGGAACGACTCCGCCACCCGGCGGTAGGCGCGGTACTGCTCCTCTTCCCCGGGCGCGGTGCCGCGGCCGACGACCAGGAACTCGGTGCGGTACAGCCCCACCCCCTCGGCGCCGTGGTCGCGCGCGTGGTCCGACTCGCCGGGAAGGTCGATGTTGGCGCGCAGCACCAGCCGGCTGCCGTCCCGGGTCACCGCCGGAAGGTGCGCCAGCAGCACCAGCTCCTGCTCCCACTCGCGGATCAGGTAGTCGCGCTGGCGGTACGCCTCGCGGTCTTCCTCCGTGGGCGCCAGAACGACGCGGCCGGTGCGCCCGTCCAGGATCATCTCGTCCCCGTCGTGCACCGTGTCAGACAGGTTGCCGACGGAAACGACGCAGGGGATTTCCAGCGAGCGGGCCAGGATGGCGCTGTGCGAGGTGCGCGTTCCCAGGTCGGTGGCGATGCCCACGACCGTCTTGGGGTCCAGCTGCACGGTGACGGAGGGCGTGAGCTCGCGCGCGACCAGGATGTACTTTTCCCCGTCGTCCACGCGCGCGGCCAGGTCCGGGTCCGGCATGTTCATCAGCCGGCGCAGCACGCGGGTCTGCACGTCGGCCAGGTCAGCCAGGCGGTCCAGCACCATGGGATGCGAGCTGTGCGACAGCGCCGACTCCCACTCCAGCACCCGCCACTCGAAGGCGCGCTCGGCCGTCAGGTGGTTTTCGCGGATGGTGCCGATGGTGCCGTCGATCAGGTCGGCGTCCTCGAGCATCAGCACCTGCGGCTCGAAGATGCGCGCCTCCACCTCGCCCACGGTGCGCGCCGTGCGCTCCTGCAGCACGCGGATGCGCTCGCGGGCGTACTCGCACGCGTCGCGGAAGCGCTGGATCTCGTACTCCACCCGGTCTTCGGAGATCACGGCGCCATGGGGCACGCGCGGCACCTCCCACCGCAGCACCCGTACGGGGGCGATGACGATGCCCGGCGAGGCCGGGATGCCGTCGCGCGCGACGCTCACGCCGTCACTCCTCGCCAAAGCGGCCGTTGACCAGCGCGACGAGCGCGTCCACCGCCTCGCGCGCGTCTTCGCCGGCCGCGCGGATGCGCACGGACGAGCCGCACTCGGCGGCCAGCATCATCACCCCCATGATGCTCTTGCCGCTCACCTCCACGTCGTCCTTGCCGATCCACACCTCGGCACGGTAGCGGTTGGCCAGCTTCACGAACTCCGCCGCCGGCCGCGCGTGCAGGCCGTACTTGTTGACGACGGTGACTTCGGTCTGGTGTTCCATCCCCTGTCAGGTCATGAGTTGCTCGCCAGCACCACGCCGGCGATCAGCAGCGCCGCCAGCCCGATCCCCGCCACGATCCGCACGCGCGGGCCCAGCAGCACCCCCGCCGCCAGCGCCGCGGCGCCCAGGGCGGTGTACGGAAGGCCCGGCGTTTCTCCCCATCCCACGGCCAGCACCGCGGCCAATCCCGAAAGAAAGGCCCCCGCCGACCCCGCCCAGCTCCCCAGCCGCTCGAAGGGCGCCTCGCGCAGCGCCCGGGCCACCTGCAGGCCGTGGCGCAGCCCCGCGTTCAGCCCCCACGCGCGCATCCA
>NZ_DATBNB010000665.1 GCF_036554565.1 Longimicrobium sp.
AGCGTGGGCACCTGAGCGTGCGCCACGGACCCATCCCGTGGACGGGCAACCGCGAGCTTCCCGCCGATGCCCTGGAGCAGCTGTACTGCCAGGAGCACGTGACGCACAGCCGCAACGGCGGCACCACCATCCGCTACTCCGTGCAGGCCATCGGCAAGGGAAGCCGCCGCAAGATCACGCTGGTGTCGGGCCTCACCGACCGCGACCAGGCGCTGTTCATCGAGAGCCAGGTGGAACAGAAGCTGGGGATCACCGACCGGCGCGTGACCTCCGAAATGCGCCGCTGACCATCCGCTCTGCGAGGTCCGGACGCGCCACCCGGACCTCCTACACACCAAAGCAAGCCAGTCCGCGCAGGCGGACTGGCCTTCTCTCGTGTGGGGAGGACCTTGTGGCGCGACCCGGATTGTGTGGCGGATCCCTCAGTCGCTGCCCGCTTCGGTGTGGCGGCAGGTTCCTTGTGGCCGCTCCATCGGGATGACATCGCGCGCTACGGCAGGCGCGGCCCGCGTGCGGTTGAAGCCTCCCAGTGTTTGGGGGGCTTTCTGCTTCCATGCGGCGGCTTCACCCGCTCCCGGGGGGGTGCTCCGATCGCGGCCTATCCTGTAGCCGCGCGCAAATCCAGCAGCAGCGTTGGATTGTTCGCGGGCCGCTGTTAGGTTGCGTCGCCCGTTGACCGAGGCCGTCCAGAAGAAACGAAGCATGGCGCACTACCAGGTTCTTCCACCCCCGCCGCCCTCGCCCTTCCAGCGCATCCTGTCGCCGTTCTCGCGGTTCGCGGCGACGGAATCGGCGGGCGGCATCGTGCTGATCGCCTGCGCGCTAATCGCCATGGCGTGGGCCAACTCGCCCTGGGCCGAAAGCTACCACCACCTGTGGAAGACGGAGCTGTCGGTGCGCTGGGGAAACCAGGCACTGACCTACTCGCTTCACCACTGGATCAACGACGGTCTGATGGCCGTGTTCTTCTTCCTGGTGGGGCTGGAGATCAAGCGCGAGTTCCTGGTGGGCGAGCTGGCGTCGGCGCGGCGGGCGGCGCTGCCCATTGCCGCGGCGCTGGGCGGCATGGTGGTGCCCGCGCTCATCTACACCGCCGTCAACCTCGGCGGCGTGGGGCAGCGCGGATGGGGCATCCCCATGGCTACGGACATCGCCTTCGCCCTGGGCGTGCTGGCGCTGCTGGGGCCGCGCACGCCGCTGGCGCTCAAGGTGTTCCTGGCCGCGCTGGCCATCGTAGACGACCTGGGCGCCGTGCTGGTAATCGCCCTGTTCTACACCGCCGACATCGCCTGGGGAGCGCTGGGGGTGGGCGCGTTGATCCTGGGCGCCCTGGCGCTGGCCAACCGGATGGGGGTGCGCAGCCCGCTGATGTACGTGGGGCTGGGGCTGGGGCTGTGGGTGGCCTTCCTGCTCAGCGGCGTGCATGCCACGGTGGCCGGGGTGCTGCTGGCGATGACCATTCCCGCGCGCACCCGCATCGACACCAGCGAGTTCCTGGACGGCGGGCGCCGGCTGCTGGACCACTTCGACGTGGCGGGCGAGGAAGGCCCCAGCGTGCTGACCAACAAGGGGCAGCAGGCGGCCATCCAGGAGATGGAGAACCTGTGCGAGGGTGCGCAGGCGCCGCTGCAGCGCATCGAGCACGAGCTTCACTACTGGGTGGCGTTCGGCATCATCCCCCTGTTCGCCCTGTCGAACGCGGGCGTGCACCTGGGCGGCAACCTGGCCTCGGCGTTCGCGCATCCCGTGACGCTGGGCGTTACCCTGGGGCTGGTGATCGGCAAGCCCATCGGGATTACGCTGTTCGCCTGGCTGGCGGTAAAGTCGCGGATGGCGGTGCTGCCCGACGGCATCGGCTGGCGGGCCATCGGGGGCGTCGCCATGCTGGGCGGCATCGGCTTCACGATGTCGCTGTTCATCTCGGCGCTGGCGTTCCCCGACCATCCCGAGCTGGACGAGCGGGCGAAGATCGGCATCTTCGCCGCGTCGGTGGTGGCGGGGCTGCTGGGGTGGCTGGCGCTTCGCAACCTGAAGCACGGCCCCGGCGCGGTCGTCGAGGGCTGACCGCCGAACGCGACGGAGCCCGCCGATGCTGCCGGCGGGCTCCGTTGAATTCGCACACCCCTCGTGTCCAGCCTGAACTCGGGTTCCGTTCCTTCAGGTTCTCAGCCG
>NZ_DATBNB010000666.1 GCF_036554565.1 Longimicrobium sp.
CGGACAGCAGCCTTCGAAGCTCCGCCTCCGCGTCGGCCGCCCCGCCCAGATCGTGTTCGAGCAGGGTGAATCCGCTCGCCTCCACCGGCGCGATCCGCTGCTCGGGAACGCCGTCCACCTCCGCGAACGTGGTGCGCAGCGCCTCGTGGCGGGCGACGATCCGGTCCAGCGCGCCCGCCAGCGCGTCCCGGTTCAGCTCGCCCTTCAACCGCAGGCGAGAGGGGATGTGGTACGTGCTGCCCATATCCCCCAGCCGCTCCAGGAACCACAGCCGCTGCTGGGCGAACGAGAGCGGGATGGTTCCGGTGCGGTCCACCCGCTCGATCGCGGCCCCGTCGGCGCGCGCGGCCGTCTGCAGCCCCCGCGCGTAATCTGCCAGCACGGGACGCTCGAAAAGGTCGCCCGGGGCCGCCTCGACCCCCAGCGCCTGGCGGACGCGCGTCGCCGCGCGCACGGCCAGCAGCGAGTGGCCGCCCATCTCGAAGAAGTGGTCCCGGCGCCCCACGCGCTCCGCGCCCAGCAGCTCCGCCCAGATCGCCGCCACCCCCTGCTCCGCCTGGCCCACCGGCTCCTCGTACCCGCGCACCGCGAAGGCGTCGCCCTCGGGCGCGGGGAGCGCCTTGCGATCGACCTTTCCGTTCGTGGTGACGGGGAACGCCGGCAGGTGCACGTACGCGGCGGGAACCATGTACTCGGGGAGCCGCTCGGAAACGTGGGTCCGCAGCGCCTGCGCGTCCGGCGCGTCGCCGACGACGTAGGCCACCAGCCGCGTCTCGCCCGGCGCGTCCTGCCGCGCCACGACGACCGCGTCGCGCACGTCGGCGTGGCTGCGCAGCCCCGCCTCGATCTCGCCCAGCTCGATGCGGAAGCCGCGGACCTTCACCTGCACGTCCAGGCGGCCGAGGTACTCCAGTGCGAAAGTGCGAGAGTGCGAGAGTGCGAGAGTAGAATCAGCCGCGCGTGAATCGACATCCCCGCCCCACTTTCGCACTTCCGCACTTTCGCACTCTCGCACTTCCACCCACCGCACCCGGTCTCCCGTGCGGTACAGCCGCGCGCCGGCCTCGTCGCCGAACGGGTCGGGGACGAAGCGTTCCGCGGTGGTCCCGGGGCGGTTCAGGTAGCCGCGCGCCACCCCGGCGCCGCCCACGTACAGCTCGCCCGCCACGCCGGCGGGAACAGGGTGCAGCCCGGGATCGAGCACGTACGCCGCAACGTTCGGCAGCGGGGCGCCGATGGCCGCCGCGGGGCCCTCCGCCGCGATCTCGCGGGCCGTCACGTCCACGGTGCACTCCGTTGGCCCGTAGACGTTGTAGAAGCGGGTGGGAACGCGCGACATCCGCTCGCGCAGCTCGTCATCCACCGCCTCGCCGCCCACCAGCACCAGGCGCGGAAAGCCGCCGTCGCCTCCAAGCCCCGCCGCCAGCGCGGGCCGCAGGAGCGAGGGCGTCGCGTCTACCACGTCCACCCGCTCGGCGCGCAGCCACGCCGCCAGCGCCGCGGGGTCGCGGCGAACCGCGTCGGGAACCAGGCACAGCGCGTGTCCCGCCAGCAGCTGCACCACCTGCTTGACCGATCCGTCGAAGACGAGCGGCGCGTTGAGGCCCACGCGCAGCGGGGTGGGATGGTCGGCATAGACCCGGGCCTGGAGCGCGGAGAACAGGTTCACCACCGAGCCGTGCCGGACCATCACCCCCTTGGGCCGGCCGGTGGATCCCGACGTGTAGATGACGTACGCCAGGTGCTCCGGCGTAAGCCCGGCGCGCGCGGGGTTCTCTACCGAAAGCTCCGCCCAGGCGCCGGCGTCCGCGTCGAGCGCCACGGCGGGCACGCCCAGCGAGCCGACGCGTTCCCGCAGCGATGCCTGCGTCAGCAGCACCACGGGCGCGCTGTCGGCCAGCATTTCGCGCAGCCGCGCCGCCGGGTACGACGGGTCCAGCGGGACGTACGCGCCGCCGGCCTTGAGCGCGGCCAGCAGCCCCACGATCGCATCGATGCCGCGCTCCAGGCACAGCCCCACGCGCCCGTCCGGTCCCACGCCCAGCGCGCGGAGGTGATGCGCCAGCCGGTTGGCCCGCGCGTTCAGCGCCGCGAACGAGAGCGACTCGTCCCCGAACACCACCGCGTCGGCGTCCGGCGTGCGCGCCGCCTGCGCCTCGAACAGGTCGGGGAGGCACGCGCCGCGGGGAAACTCGCTCGCGGTCCGGTTCCACCCGTGGACCACGCGGTCGTGCTCGGCTGCCGCCAGCAGCGCCACCCGGTCCATCCGGCCGCCTTCGTCCGCCGCCATCGCCTGCAGCACGCGGCGGAAGTAGCCCGCGCAGCGCTCCACCGTTTCGCGCTCGAACAGCGACCGGGCATAGACGAGCTCGCCGGCGATGCGCCCGCCGCGCTCCCCCAGCGAGAGCAGCAGGTCGAACTTGGTCGTTTCCGTCCCGGCCACGCCCGCGTCGCCGACGGTCAGCCCCGGCAGCGCCAGCGCACTGTCCCCCTCGTCGCGCCAGGCGAACATCACCTGAAAGAGGGGGCTGTATGCCAGGCTGCGCACCGGGCGCAGGCGCTCCACCACCTGCTCGAACGGGATGTCCTGGTTCCGCTGCGCCTCCAGCGCCCGCGCCTTCACGCGATCAAGCAGCTCCCCCACGCGCGGCCCATCCGCCAGGTCGATGCGGACGGGAAGCGTGTTCACGAAGAAGCCGATCAGCTCCTCCACCTCGGCGCGGCCGCGATTGGCGGACGGCGTGCCGATCACCACCTCGTCCTGGCCCGAGAGCCGGGCGAGCACGGCGGCCCATCCGGCGAGCAGCGTCATGAACAGCGTGGTGCCGTGCCGCCGCGAGAGGGCCTTGAGCGCCGCGGCCATCGCCTCGTCGAGCTCCACGTTCACCGACGCGCCGGCGAAATCCTGCCTCGCCGGGCGCCGGTGGTCGGTGGGCAGCTCCAGCAGTTCCGGCGCGCCGGCCAGCGTCCGGCTCCAGTACTCCGCCTGCGCCTCCAGCACCGGCCCTTCTACCGAGCGGCGGTGCCAGGCCGCGTAGTCGGCGTACTGCACCTGCAGCGGCGGGAGCGGATCGGGCTCGCCGCGGGCGAAGGCGGCGTACAGGGCGCCCAGCTCGCGGTGCAGCACGCCGACGGACCATTCGTCGGAGACGATGTGGTGCATCGTCAGCAGCAGCACGTGGTCGTCCGCCCCCATGCGCACCAGCCGCCCCCGGATCAGCGGCCCGTGCTCCAGGTCGAAGGGCGCGCTCGCCTCGTTCCGCACCAGGCGGCGCAGCTCGCTTTCCGCGTCCGCCGAGGCGCGGAGATCGTGCTCCACCAGACGGAACGCGCTCTCCTCCACCGGCGCGATGCGCTGCACCGGCTCGCCATCAACGGTCGGGAAGGTGGTGCGCAGCACCTCATGGCGGGCGACGATGCGGTCCAGCGACCGCCCCAGCGCGCCAGGGTCCAGCTCGCCCCGCAGGCGCAGGCTCATGGGGATGTGGTACGCCGCCCCCATCCCTCCCAGCTGTTCCAGGAACCACAGCCGCTGCTGCGCGAACGAGAGCGGGATTTTTCCGCTGCGATCCACGGGCTGGATCGCGGCCGCTTCCGAACGCGCGGCCGTCTGCAGCCCGCGTACGAAATCCGCCAGCACCGGCCGCTCGAACAGGTCGCCCGGCAGCGCCTCAACGCCCAGGGCCTGCCGCACGCGCGAAACGACGCGCGCCGCGAGCAGCGAGTGTCCGCCCAACTCGAAGAAGTGGTCGCCCCGGCCGACGCGCTCCGCGCCCAGCAGCTCTGCCCAGACCGCCGCGGCCACCCGCTCCGCGTCGCCCAGCGGCTCCTCGTAGGCGCGCACCACGAACGCGTCGCCCTCCGGCGCGGGGAGCGCCTTCCGATCAACCTTGCCGTTCGGGGTCAGCGGCAGGGTGGCGAGCCGAACGTACGCCGCCGGCACCATGTAATCGGGGAGGCGTTCCGCGAGATGCGCCCGCAGCACCTCTGCTCCGGGTGCCCCGTCGCCCGACACGTACGCCACCAGCCGCTTCTCGCCCGGCGCGTCCTCGCGCACGAGCACCACCGCCTCCCGTACGCCGGCGTGCTCCGCGAGCCGCGCCTCGATCTCCCCCGGCTCGATGCGGAAACCGCGGATCTTGATCTGCGCGTCCACCCGCCCCAGGAACTCGAGAACGGCAGTCCGTGAGTGCGTTAGTGCGTGAGTGCGGGCGTTGAGCACGGGATCCACTCCCGCACTCACGCACTCACGCACTTCCGCACTCTCCCGCCACCGCACCCGGTCCCCCGTCCGATACAGCCGCGCCCCGGCCTCCCGCCCGAACGGATCGGGGACGAACTTCTCCGCCGTCAGCCCGGGCCGGCCCAGATAGCCGCGGGCCACCCCCACGCCGCCCACGTACAGCTCGCCGGATACGCCGACCGGCGCCGGCTGGCCGGCCGCGTCCAGCACGTACACCCGCACGTTCTCCAGCGGGCGGCCAATCGACGGGGCACGCCCGTCCGGCTCGCACTCGGCGGTGGTCGCGCAGACGGTGACCTCCGTCGGCCCGTAGGCGTTCACGAAGGCCGGCCCGGCGCTCCACCGCCGCACCGTCGCGGCATCCACCGCTTCGCCCGCGCTCACCACGGTGCGCAGCTTCGGCAGGTCGTCGGGCGAAAGGATGGCCAGCACCGAGGGCGTCAGGGTGCACACCGTCACCCGCCGGCTCCGCAGCGTCTCCAGCAGCTCCGGACCGGGGAGGAGCGCCTCGCCCGGCGCCGTCACCAGCGTGGCCCCGGACAGCAGCGTGTCGAACACCTCCGCGACCGCGGCGTCGAAGGAGAACGAGGCGATCTGCAGGACGCGGCTGGTGCCGTCGATGCCGAAGCGGCGGGCCTGGGCGTACGCCAGGTTGGGCACGCCGCGGTGCGGCACCATCACCCCCTTGGGCGTTCCCGTGGAGCCGGAGGTGTAGATGACGTACGCCAGGTTCTCGGGGAGCACGCCGGGGGCCGGCGCCTGCGCGCTCTCGGCCTCGATGCGCTCGCGGTGCGCGTCGAGGCAGACGACCTCGGCGGCGTGCGGCGGGAGCCCCTCCGGCAGCGGCAGGCGGGTGAGCAGGAGCGCGGCGCCCGAGTCGGCGAGCATGAAGGCCAGCCGCTCGGCCGGATACGACGGATCGAGCGGGACGTAGACGCCGCCGGCCTTGAGCACGGCCAGGAGCGAGACCACCATCTCCACGCCGCGCTCCATCAGCACGCCCAC
>NZ_DATBNB010000667.1 GCF_036554565.1 Longimicrobium sp.
CGCGGTCTGCCCCTGCACGGCCACCTTCATGGCCCCGGCGTACTCGTCGGCCCGCTCGCGGTCGCCCAGCAGCGCGTACGCTTCGCTGACGATTCCCAGGGTGGCCGGGTCCAGCACGGTCGCCGTCGCCTGCTCGCCCAGCTCGGCCGCCTTCGCGTACCGGCCGCGCGCCAGCTCCAGCCGCGCCAGGGCCGAAAGCAGCCGGTAGTCGCCGGGGGCAATCACCAGCCCGGAGCGGAAGGCGCTCTCGGCCGCGTTCACCTCGCCCGCGCGAAGCTCCACGTCGCCCAGGCGCAGGTAGTACCAGGCCACCTGCTCGCCCGTGAAGTCGGTGCGGTACAGCGCCTGGCGCAGCGAGGCGGCGAAGATGGCGCGCGCCTCGTCCGGGCGGCCGTGCAGCTCGGCCCAGCGGGCCAGGCGCGGGGCCACGGCCAGGTTGTCGGCGTGCTGGCGGATGGTGCCGAAGGTGACCTCGGCCGCCGCGTAGTCGCCCACCTCCCTCTGCAGCTCGCCCAGCAGCGCGCGATGCGCCGGGTCTTCGGGCCAGATGCGCACCAGCTCGCGGGCGATCGTCATCGCCTCGGCGAAGCGGTGCTGCGCCAGCAGGCTGGCGGCAAGCTGCCGGAAGGCCTTGGCGTTGGAGCGGCTGCGCAGCTTCAGCGACGCGCGGGCTAGCGCCTCGGCCTTCAGCACGTCGCCGAACTCGCCCGTTTCGCGCGAGCGCTGCAGGTACAGCCCGGCCAGGTTGGCCTGGTCGGATGCGCTCCGCGGGTCGGCTTCCAGGCGCAGGTTGTAGAACGCCATCGCCTTCTCGGTCTCCGCCGCCTGCGCCTCGGCCGACGGGTACAGCCCGGCCAGCGACTCGGCCGCCATCGCGTCGCGCGGCGCGGCCTTGCCGCCCAGGGCGGCGCCGACCGCGGCGAAAGCGCCGAGCGCCAGGACGGCGGCGGCGACGGGCGAGAGACCGGGCTTCATGGGCATCGTGCGCATCCTTCTCTTCAGCAAAAGCGGCTCTTCAGAACCTGTCCAGCGTAGCCGGCGGGTGCCGGCCGGCGCGGGCCCCGCCGGAGGACGGGACCCGCGCCGTTCCATCACCCGGTCAGTTGGGCGCCGCGACGTACGGGAAGGCGTCGGGGTCCGTCTGGTTGTCGGGAACGTTGTCGGTGCTCAGGCCCGGGCTGACGTTGTTCGTGTTGCCCAGCGCCGTGCCGAAGATCACCATGAGGCCCTTGTCGACCGCGTCGTCGTTGTCGAGCTTGCGGCCTCCGTAGCCCGTGTTGTTGGGCGCCAGCGCATGGGTCAGCCACCCCACCAGCGCCGAGGCGTCGGTGTTGGCCGCCGTCACGCCGGCCGCGCGGTTGGGGAACACCGCCAGCATGTCGGGGGTCAGCGCCGCCGCGACAGCCGTCGCGTAGGCCGCGTCGCGCCCGGCGACGCCGGTGACGAAGCGCTGGATGTCGTCACGGAAGTTGGCGACGTCCGTGATGGGGTTGGTGGTGTTGAAGAAGTCGTGCTCACGCTTCTCCACGAACACCTCGCTCACCAGGGGGTTGCCCAGGCGCTCGATCTGGTCGAACACCAGGCTGGTGTTGCCCACGCGAACCGTGTCGCGGATGGTCACGGTGACCGTGTCCTTCTTCTGCACCTCGACGATCGTGCGCGTCGCATCGTCGCTGCAGGCGCCGGCGCTCAGGGCCGCCACCAGGGCGAGCGCCAGGGCGCCCGCCGTTTTCATCTTCCACATCGTAAAACTCCTCGCGTGTTGGTGATCTCGTCAGCCGGCCGCGTGCGTGGCCGGCCGCATTTCCGTCAGCGGCCGATGGTGGCCCAGATACCCAGCTTGGCGTCGTTCCCCGTGGCCGCGCCCAGCATCGACTCGGGCATTTCCACCACGATCGACAGGGTGTTGGCGCCCAGGAGCAGGTCCTTGGGCTGGCAGGTGGTGTCGAACGGCGCGGCGGGGCCGCAGAAGGCCGTCGGGTTCTTGTTGTCCGTCGCCACTTCGGTCAGGAAGGTGGCGGGGCGGCGGTCCGGCACGATCTGCAGGAACTGCTCGAGATCGATGTAGAAGGGGTCGTTGCGCGGCCCGGCGAACACCGTCATGCCGTTGGCCGTGGTGAACGTGGCGTTGTAGGCGTTGTTCGCCGAAACGGGCCCGGCCACCGGGCGGTTCCGCATTCCCTGCGTGTCGACGTTGTTGGGCGCCGCGGGCCCGAGCACGTTCACGCGGGCGCTTCCGTCGCTCATCTCGTCGAACAGGAACTGCAGCACCAGGTCTTCGCGGGCGTCGCCGTTGTTGTCGATCTTGAACTGGTACAGCGCGTTGGGGTCGAACCGCGTGATGCTGCGGCCCAGCGCGTTGATGGGCGAGGCCACGTCCATCACCAGCACGATCCGGTTGTCGGCGCTGCCGGGGAACACGTACACGTCGTTGATGTCGAGCTGCGGGCTCAGTTCCACCTCGGCGGTGTCGACGTGGTCGGAGCTGGTGCCTTCGCGGGCCATCAGGGCCACGCCCGCCAGAGCGGCGGCGGTCAGTACGGCGGCCGCACCCAGTCGGCCCCGCGTTTTCGCCAGTGTCATCGTTTCCTCCCTGCAAGTGGATGGAGCACTGCGCCGTGTGGCGCCTCTCCGGTGGTGCCCCCCGCGGCACCCGCCGCGGGGGTTGAAATTCCGTCCCGTCAGTCGCCGCGAACGGCGCCGGCCTTGACTTCCGTCTGGTAGGGCTGGAACTCGCATCCCGACCGAACCGGCACGTACAGCACCTCGGGGGTGCCGGCGGCTCCGGTCTCGGCGAACACGCTCACGCCCTGGAACTCGCCCACTCGCGACACTTCGTTGACGCCGAGCACGCGGGGCAGCCCGTACTTCACGTAACGGCGGCCCATCATGGTCACCGGCTCGTTGTTGATGAACCAGGTGGCACCCGCGGCGTAGCCCGTCATGCCGGGCTGCATTCCGCCCGCCCAGGTCGTGTCGCCCGTCTGCGTGTTGTACTGCGCCGTCACGTTGCGCAGCGCGCCGTTCTCCACCACGCACACCTGGATTTCGCGCATGGGGTTCATGGCCGGCGGCGGCGGTGGCGGCGGCGCAACCTCCACCGGCGGCGGCGGCAGTACCACCGGCGCCGGCGGGGGAAGCAGGTTGCCGAACATGGCCTTCAGCCCCAGCACCAGGCGCCCGGTGACGGCGGTGCGGTCGTCGGCGACGCGCACGCGCTGGCCGGTGCGGGCCGTAACGGGCCCCACCCAGTCGTCACCCACGTGCACCGGCGAATCGTAGACGTGCACGCCGGCCTCGGTGAACAGCGACACGGGGCCCAGGGGAATCAGGTCGAAGCCGATTCCGCCGTTGCCCTGGCCCACCGTGGCGTACTTGGGCCGCAGCGGAAGGCACGCGGCCAGCGCCTGCTCGGTCGGCTCGCACGCCGTGCGGTCGGTGCCCGCGACGTCGGCGGTCAGCCCGCCGCCGCCCACGAACGCGTACATTCCCGACAGCAGCCGCGAACCGCTCATCACGAAGGGACGCATCGTGAGGTTCAGGTCGTACACGTAGCTGTTGACAATGAAGTTGCTGCTTTCGCCGACGCCCTCGAACGCACCGTCCGACCGCGGCGGCTGCATGGGCAGGTAGGCACCATGCGCCCGCAGGCCCAGCTGCGGCGTGAACCAGAAGTTGGCGATGGCCCCGAAGGCACCGCCGAACCCGGGAGCGAAGCTCTCCTCGTCGTCGTTCTCGACCGGCGCGACGGTGGCGTTCAGCGTCACCGTCCGGCTGTCGAACCACGCGCTGGTCAGCGACCCGCCCGCGTACACCCCGAGATCGAAGCGGCTGACCTGCCGCCCCATCATCATCTCGTCCTGCGCCTGGGCCGCCGTGCTGGTCATCGCGCAGCACGCGACTCCCAGGGCAAGCCGTGGTAGCAATCGTTTCATCTAGACCCTTTTCCTCCCCGTCCGAGTGGATTGAAAACCTGTCCGCCGGGGCGGAGAGGTGGTGGTGCGCCTGCCCAGCCCCTCTTGAGGGCGGCTGCCTTCCCGATCCTCCCCCATCCGACTCGCCAGGAGGGCACGCCAAACCGGTGGCGGAACCCCCATGCATTTACCGGACCAAGGTTATACAAACATTCTACAATAATGGACGCACGATTTCGACGGTCCTGGCGCGGGTGCCGAAACCGTGCGTTCAACCTCGTTCTCGTCTTCGCGGGGCCCACCTTCGCGCCCCCCTCACAAAGGCATACGACCGGGTCGGGCCGAACGGATCTGCGGCGCGTCACTCCCCTGCTCGCGGCGAGGCGGAAAAGGGCGTATGATCCGCGGATGGATGCCGTGATCTTCGACATGGACGGGGTGATCTCCGACACCCAGCGCCTTCACTCCGAGGTGGAGTCCGAGCTGCTGCGCGGGTGGGGGATCGAGATCGACCCCGACGACCTGACGCGCCGGTACGCTGGCATTGCCGACCGCGATTTTCTTCCCGCGGTGCTCGGCCGGGCGGTGGACGCCGCGGAATTCGCCCGGTGGACGCGGGACAAGTGGGGCCGGATGGCGGAGCGCGCCCCGGGGCGGATCGTGCCGATGGACGGGCGCTCGAGCTGATCGCCCTGCTCGGCGCGCGCGGCGTGCCCATCGCGGTCGCCTCCAGCTCGCCGATGTCGTTCATCGACCAGGTGCTTTCCGAACTCGGCGTGAGCGATGCCTTCGCCGCGCGGGCGACGGGGGAGGAGGTGCCGCGCGGAAAGCCGGCGCCGGACGTGTTCCTGCTCGCGGCCCGCCGGCTGGGCGTGGCGCCGGAGCGCTGCACGGTCATCGAGGATGCAGTGGCGGGGATGACCGCGGCGCGCGCGGCGGGAATGCGCTGCGTGGCCCTGCTGCACGACCCCACGCGCCCCCTTCCCGCCGACCTCGCCGTTCGCTCCCTGCGCGAGGCCGTCACCGATCCCGAGCGGATCCTGGGGCTGGGGTGAGATCCGCGGCGACGTGCGTCCCACGCGGATGAGCGTCGCTCACAATTCCTAGCATTTGCGCGGGTTTTCGCGCCGCTTAGATTGTCCATCGCGGCTCAGCTGACGGACGGAATCCACCCGGGACGCGGGGACCGGAATGCGCGGCGTACGCGAGCTGTTCGACCTGACGGGGCGCGTGGCGCTGGTCACCGGCGGCGGGCGCGGGCTGGGCGAGCAGATTGCACGCGGGCTGGCGCAGGCGGGCGCCGCGGTGGCGCTGGGGTCGCGCAAGCGCGACGCGTGCGGGGAGGTGGCGGGCGAACTGGCGGGGGAGTACGGCGCGCGGACGCTGGCGCTGCGGCTGGACGTGTCGTCCGAGGACGAGGTGCGCGCCGCGTTCGAGCAGGCGGAGGCGGAGCTAGGGCCCGTGGACCTGCTGGTGAACAACGCCGGCACCTCGTGGGGCGCGCCCGCCGCGGAGATGACGGTGGACGCGTGGCGCAAGGTGATGGAGGTGAACGCCACCGGCACCTTCCTCTGCTCGCGCGAGCTGGGGCGCCGCCTGATCGCCCGGGGCGCGCCCGGAGCCATCCTGAACGTGGCGTCCATCGCGGGGATGAAGGGAAGCCCGCCGGAGATCATGGACGCTGCGGGATACAGCGCGTCGAAGGGGGCGGTGATCGCGCTGACGCGCGACCTGGCGGTGAAGTGGGCGCGCCACCGCATCCGGGTGAACGCGGTAGCCCCGGGCTTCTTTCCCACCAAGATGACCGAGCACGTGCTGGCCCACGCTGAAAAGGCCCTGTCGCGCCTGGTGCCGCTGGGCCGCGTGGGTGGAGACGACGAGCTGCTGGGCGCGGCGCTCTTCCTGCTCTCTCCCGCGGCGAGCTACGTCACGGGCCAGGTGCTGGCGGTGGACGGCGGCATGTCGGCGATGTAGGCCGGCGGAGAGGGCCTGCACGGGCGAATGAATTCGCTGCAACGACCACACGAAGTCTGCCTTCGCAGACTGGCTTGCCGTGGCGCGAGTTCGGCCGTGTGGCGCGACGTTGAGATGATGCAGTTCTCCCCTTCTCCCGCTTGCGGGAGAGGGGGCCGGGGGGAGAGGGCAGCCGGGGACTGCGCCGGAGTCATCGAAGCGCACCCCGGCCAGCCACCGTCGCCAGCCGGTACATCGGCAGCAGTGGATGCGCACGAAACTGGCTCCCTTCCCCCGCGCAGTTTGCGGGGGAAGGGTTGGGGATGGGGGGCGCCGCGGCATGCGCCGCACCCAGTCGCCCCAGAACCAAAGTTCTCCCCTCTCCTCTCCGCACAGCAGTACCGTGCGGGGAGGGGCCGGGGAGGGGCCCCGGTGGGGGGGCGCGTTCCAGGAACTGATGCACGCTGCCGCGCCCAGGCTGAGAAGTGCCCCAGGCTGGATCGTTCGGCGCGCGTGGTCTGAGGTGCGGGCCGGTTCGGTGCGCCTGCGCCTCAGGATGACAGATTATGGGGTGGGACCCAAACGAACAAACCAGGAGCCGGTGAGATGGCGACCATGCTGGACGAACCGACGCAGACCGCTTCCGCCGTGCGGATGGACATCACCGACGGCCTGGCCGTGATCCGCCTGAACGATCCCAGCCGCCCCGTCAACGTCATCTCCGCCGGCCTGCTCGCCGAAATGACGGCGATCCTGGAGCGGCTGGAAGACGGCGAAGCCGGGGTGCGCGCCGCCGTCATCATCTCCGAAAAGAAGGGCACCTGGATCGCCGGCGCCGACATCGAGGAGTTCAAGCACTTCAACACCCCCGCCGACGCCGAGGCCGCCAGCCGCGCCGGCCAGGAAATGCTCAACCGGCTGGAGCGCCTGCACATTCCCGTGGTCGCCGCCATCGACGGGGCGGCGCTCGGCGGCGGGCTGGAAACGGCGCTGGCCTGCTCGTACCGCATCGCCACCGACAGCCCCAAGACCAAGCTCGGCCTTCCCGAGGTGCAGCTGGGCATCATCCCCGGCGCGGGAGGCACGCAGCGCCTTCCCCGACTGATCGGGCTTCGCGCCGCACTGGACCTGATGCTCACGGGCAAGCAGCTCGACGGGCGGCGCGCCATGAAGACGGGCATCGTCGACGAGGTGGTTCCCGCGCCCGTGCTGCTGAGCGTGGCCAGCCGCGTGGCGCTGGAGCTCGCGGACCGCACGCGCAAGGCGAAGGCCGGCCGCGCCACGGGCTCGCCCGAGCGGCTGGAGAACCTGCTCCCCATGCGCCGGCTGATCTTCAGCAAGGCGCGGCAGGGGGTGATGGACAAGACCAAGGGACTCTATCCCGCGCCGCTGCGCCTGCTCCGCGTGGTGGAGCGGGGGATCGACAAGCCCATCGAGCAGGGCTTCGCGCTGGAGGCGCAGGCGTTCGGCGAGCTGGCGGTGACGCCCGAGGCCCGCTCGCTGGTGCACGTCTTCTTCACCAGCACCGCGGCCAAGAACGACCCCGGCCTGCAGACGGATGCCAAGGCGAAGAACGTGGACCAGATCGCCGTCGTGGGCGCGGGGTTCATGGGCGCGGGGATCGCCGCGGCCTCGGCCGAGTCGGGGATCCGCGTGCGGCTGAAGGACGTGAAGCTCGAGGCCGCGGCCAAGGGGCTCAAGACCGCGCGGCAGAGCCTGAAGAAGCGCGCCGAGCGCAAGCGGATGAAGAAGTACGAAGTCACTAAGCTGCTCGACCGCGTGCAGCCCACGACGGAGTACACGGGCTTCTCCGCGTCGGACGTGATCGTGGAGGCCGTGTTCGAGGACCTGGATCTGAAGCACCGCGTGATCCGCGAGATCGAGGCGGCCACGCGCGAGGGCATCGTCCTGGGCTCCAACACCTCCACCATCCCCATCGCCCGCCTGGCCGAAGCGGCATCGCGCCCGGACCACGTGATCGGCCTGCACTTCTTTTCCCCGGTGGAAAAGATGCCGCTGGTGGAGATCATCACCCACGCCGGCACGGCGGACTGGGTGACGGCCACCGCGCACGCATACGCCAAGAAGATCGGCAAGACGCCCATCGTGGTGAACGACGCTCCCGGCTTCTACGTCAACCGCATCCTGTCGCCCTACATGGCCGAAACCGCGCTCCTGCTGCAGGAGGGGGTGCGGATGGAGGAGCTGGACGAGGCGATGACGGAGTGGGGCTTTCCCGTGGGCCCGGTGACGCTGTACGACGAGGTGGGGCTGGACGTGGCGCAAAAGGCGGGAAAGATCATGGCCGCCGCCTTCGCCAGCCGGATGACGCCCAGCGACCTGATCGACCGCATGGTGGCCGACGGGCGGCTGGGGCGGAAGAACGCCAAGGGCTTCTACCGCTATGATGGGGACGGGAAGAAGGGCGGCCCCGACGAGAGCGCCTACGCGGTGTTCGGCAGCCCGGCGAAGAAGACGATGGCGGCGGAGGAGATCCAGGAGCGGCTGGGCCTGGCGATGATCAACGAGGCCGTGCGCACGTTGGAGGAAGGCGTGCTGCGCAGCGCCCGTGATGGCGACGTGGGCGCGGTGTTCGGCATTGGCTTCCCGCCGTTCCGCGGCGGGCCGTTCTGGTTCGTCGACACCACGGGCGCGGCCGAGGTGCTGCGCCGGCTGCGTGCGCTGGAGCAGCGCTTCGGCGGGCGGTTCGCGCCCGCGCGGATGCTGGAGGAAATGGCGGCGGACGGGCGGCGCTTCTTTCCCGAGGGCGCCTGAGCGCGGCAGCCCCGGCCCCGGCGCGCGAGGTGGCGCCGGGGGTCCACCGCCTTTCCGTCCCGCTCCCCTTTCCCCCCAGCGAGGTGGCTGCGTGGGTGATCGAGGGCGATGACGGGCACGTGCTGGTGGACACGGGCATCGATACGCCCCCCGCCCGCGACGCGCTGCACGCGGGCGCCGAGCAGAT
>NZ_DATBNB010000668.1 GCF_036554565.1 Longimicrobium sp.
GTCCGCGACCGCATGCGGCGGCTGGCGGGCCAGGCCGAACCGGAGCTGGCGGAGACCATCGACCAGGCCGGGCGTCTGATCGGTGAGCTGCAGGACGAGATCATGCGGGCGCGCATGGCGCCGGTGACGCAGGTGTTCGACCGCTTTCCCCGGCTGGTGCGCGACGCAGCCCGGTCGCTGGGCAAGAAGGTGGACTTCGTCATCGAGGGCAAGGAGATCGAGCTCGACCGCTCCATGCTCGACGAGATCGGCGACCCCGTGGTGCACCTGCTGCGCAACTCGCTGGACCACGGCATCGAATCGCCCGCCCAGCGGCGCGCGGCGGCCAAGCCGGAGACGGGCACCCTGCGCCTTTCCGCCGCCCGCGAGCGCAGCCGCATCGTCATTCGCGTGGAAGACGACGGGCGCGGCGTCGTGCGCGAGCGGGTGCTGGCTAAGGCCATGGCCAACGGCATGGTGACGCCCGACGAGGCGCGCGGGATGACGGACGAGGAAGTGTATCGTCTTCTCACGCGCCCCGGCTTCTCGACGGCGGAGACGGTGACGGACGTGTCGGGGCGAGGCGTGGGGCTGGACGTGGTGGCGACGCGCGTCCGCGCCCTGGGCGGCATGCTGGAGATCGAAAGCGAGCCGGGGCGCGGCACGGCGATGACGCTTCAGCTTCCCGCCACGCTGGCCATCGTGCGCGCGCTCCTGGTCCGCCAGTCCGGCGAAACCTACGCCCTGCCGCTGACGCACGTGGGCGAGACGGTGCACCTGCTGCCGGAGGAGGTGGGCGCGGTGAACGGCCGGACGGTCGCCTTCCTGCGCGACGAGGTGATTCCCCTCCACTCGCTGCGGCGGCTGCTGAGCACCAACGGCGCGGGACCGGACGCGGGCAAGCGCCCGGCGGTGGTCCTGGAAGTGGGCGAGCAGCGGGTGGGGCTGGAGGTAGACCAGCTGCTGGGCCAGCAGGAAATCGTGGTCAAGGCGTTCGACGCCACGGCCGACACGCTGAAGCTGTTTTCGGGCGCGACGATCCTTTCCGACGGGCGCCCGGCGCTGATCCTGGACGCCGGCTCGCTGCTGGGCGCCGCGGCGCTCTCGGCGTAGCGCGCCGAACTTTCCTCCGACGACGAAACGGACAGGGTCCGATGACGCTCGACCTGCGGGAACTGGGAGCCGTTCAGCTAGACGGCCTGCGCGAAGTGTCGAACATGGGCGCGGGACACGCGGCCACGGCGCTTTCGCAGATGACGAACACGCGCATCATGATCAACGTCCCCCGCCTGACGGTGGTGCCGTTGGAAGAGGTGCCCGACGTCATCGGCAACCCCGACGAGGTGGTGGCCGCCGTGCTGATGCACATGCTGGGCGACCTGACGGGGCGCACGCTGCTGATCTTTCCCCGCAACGCCGCCATGCGCCTGGCCGAAATGCTGCTGCGCCGGCCCGAGGGGAGCGCGCACGTCTTCGGCGAGCTGGAGCAGAGCGCCATCAAGGAGGCCGGCAACATCCTGTCGGCGGCGTACATGAACGCCATCTCCGACTTCATGGGGCTGATGCTGCTGCCCAGCGTGCCCTCGCTGGTCATCGACCTGTGCGGCGCGGTGATGACCACGGCGTACACCAACTTCGGGCACGAGCGCGATGTGGTGTTCTGCATTCAGACCGAGTTCGCCATGAACGGCGAAGACCGGGTGAACGGCCAGTTCCTGCTGCTGCCCGACGTGGAGTCGCTGCAGAAGATCCTCGAAAGCATCCGGCTTGCCTGACGTGACGGATACCACCGCACCCGAAGCGGCGGCCCGCCCGCCCCACTCGGAGCGGGACCTCCGCATCCTGCGCGGCTTCGCGCAGCGCATCGACGCGGCCGATGCCGGCGCGCACAACAACCTCGGCGTCCTGTACTTCAACAAGGGGATGTACGAGGAGGCGATCGGCCAGTTCCAGCGCGCGCTGGCCATCGACCCCAAGATGCAGGTGGCCCAGCGCAACCTGGAGATCGCCTACTTCAACACCGGCTACTACGACCGGCTGATCAGCGAGCTTCGCGAGCGTCTGCGCGAAGACCCCACCGACGCCGACGCCCGGCGCCGCCTGGCCCAGGCCTACCTGCACACCGGCGACAGCGCGGGCTCCGTCGCCGAGCTCAAGCGCGTCCTCGCTCAGCACCCCGACGACCTGGCCACCCTCATCGCCCTGGGGCAGGCCGAAAAGGCCGGCGGGCACTTCGAGGCGGCCATGGAGTGGTTCCAGCACGCCGTTCGCCGCGACCCCGGCAGCGCCGTCCTGCACTTCTCCCTTGGCGAGCTGTACTACAACCGCGGCCTGAACGAAGAGGCGCTGCGGGCGCTCACCCGCGCCATCGAGCTGAACCCCGACCTGGCCGACGCCCACTACGTCCTGGCCTTCGTGCACGGCGACATGGGCGACATGGAGCGCGCCTCCGCCAGCTCGCGCCGCGCCACGCAGCTCAACCCCAACTACGCCAAGGCGCAGACCAACCTGTCGCTGGACCGCTACTCGTCGGCCCGGTACCAGGAGATGGTGGGCGGACGGGTGCGCCGCCCCGAGGTGGCGGCCGACGGGGTGCTGGCGCACTACAACCTGGGCATCGCCTTCCGGCAGAAGGCGCTGTACGAAGAGGCGCTGCGCGAGTTCACCCGCGCGCTGGAGTCGGGCGAGGAGCCTTCGCTCACCCGCCAGGCCATGGCCGAGGTCTACCTGCTCCAGGGCAAGGCGGGGCAGGCGCTGGACCTGTACGACCGGCTGCTGGCCGAGGACGAGCGCAGCCCCAAGCTGTGGAACGAGCGCGGCGCCTGCCTTCACCAGCAGGGCGACGTGGGCGGGGCCGAGATCAGCTACAAGCGCGCGCTGGAGGCGGACCCCGGCTACGCGCTGGCGTGGAACAACCTGGGCGTGGTCCGCCTCCATCGGTCCGACCCCGACGGCGCCGACGCGGCCTTCACCGAGGCGGTACGGCTGCGCCCGGAGTTCGTGGACGCCTGGTGCAACCGCGGGCTGATGTACCTGCGCCGCGGCCGCCACTCGCCCGCGCTGGATGCCTACCGCGCCGCCTTGCGCGCCAACGCCGAGGCGGCGGCCGCGTGGAACGGCGTGGGCGCCGTGCTGATGGAAACGCGGCGCTACGAGGAGGCTCGCAACGCCTTCGTCCGGGCGGTGGAGGGCGACCCCAACCACGCCGAGGCGCGCTACAACCTGTCGTTCGTCCTCAGCAACCTGGGCGACTTCGAGGGCGCGCTGCGCGAAACCAAGCGCGCGCTGGAGCTGAACCCGTACTACACCACCCCCCGCTACAAGCTGGCGATTGACCTGCAGTTCGAGTACGCCGAGGTGCTGGCCCCCGAGCTGGACGCGGCCGAGCGCATCAGCGGCGAAGAGCGCGGCGTAGAGGCGTTCACCTTCGAGGAGGGCGCCCTCGACAGCATCTTCGCCGAGCTGCAGCCCGTCGCCGCCCCCGCGGCCCCGGCCCCCGCCGCCGACGCGTTCGCCCTGGCCGAGGACTACCTTTCCAAGGGGCTGCTGGACCGCGCCCTGGCCGAGATCCGCCGCGCGGCCGTGGGCGGCGCCAACCCCGTGCAGGCCGCACTGCTGACCGCGCGCATCTTTTTGCGCCAGGGGCTGGACGGCGAGGCGCTGGAGCGCTTCGACGCCGCGCTCGCCCGGCTGGAGGGGCAGGCGTGGACGCCGGAGCACGCCCGCGTCCTGGGCGGGCGCGCCCGCGCGCTCCTGCGCCTGGGGCGGCTGGCGGACGCACGGGAGGCGGCGGAGACCGTGCTGGAGCACGTGGAGGACGACGGCGACACGCTGCAGGTGCTGGGCGAGGTGCTGCTGCTGCAGGGCGAGGCCGCCGAGGCCGTGCGCGTCTTTTCCCGCGCCTGCGAGCTCGCCCCCCGCGATCCTTCCCTCCTCCGCCACCTGGGCCGCGCCGCGCTCGCGGCGGGCCGGGCGGAGGATGCGGAGCGGGCGCTGCGGCGGGCGGTGGCGCTGGACCCCGACTTCGTGGCCGCGCACGTGGAGCTGGGGCGCCTGCTCCTTTCCGCCGGCCGCGTGGAAGAGGCGGTGGCGGAGTGCCGCGCCGCGCTCGACGTGCTCCCCACGTACAGCGAGGCCGCGCTCCTTCTCGCGGCCGCGCTGCGCCGCGCCGGGCGACCGGGCGAGGCGGTGGGCACGCTGATCGACCTGCTGGCCGGCGATCCCTATCACCTGGAGGGGCTGGTGCTCCTGGGCCAGGCCCTGGCCGACGAGGGGCGGCGCGACGACGCGCGGCGGGCCTTCGGGCGGGTGCTCAAGTTCGACGCCGGGCGGGTGGATGCGCACTTTCACCTGGGCGTGGTGGCCGCGGCCGACCGGCACTTCCGCGAGGCCATCGAGCACTGGCGCCGCGTGGTGGACGAAGACCCGCGCGGGCCGTACGCCGAGGCGGCGCGCGACAACATCGCCACGGCGCTGGACGTCGCCCGCGTGTTCCGCACCGAGACGGCGGGGGTGTAGCGCATGGCCATCGAAGGGCCGCTCCGCGAGCTGGCGCTGACCGACGTCTTTCAGCTGCTGGACCTGTCGCGCAAGACGGGCACGCTCACCATCACTCCCGAGGACGGGCGCAGCCGCCCCGCGCTGGTGCGCTTCGACCGCGGCGCCGTCATCGCGGCCGAGCTGGGGCACGCGCACGAGCGGCTGGGCCACCTGCTGCGCCGCGCGGGCAAGGTGACCGAGGCGCAGATCGAGGCCGCCCACCTGGCGCAGAAGTACGCGCCGGGACGGGGCCTGGGCGCCATTCTGGTGGAGCAGGGCGTGGTGACGGCCGACGAGGTGCGCCGCCAGCTGAAGTTCCAGATCCAGGAGATCGTCTTCGAGCTGATCCAGTGGAAGGACGGCTACTTCCGCTTCGAGGAAGGCACCGTCAACGCCAACGGCAACGTGCCGGTGCGGGTGAGCACCGAGTCGCTGCTGATGGAGGCGGCGCGGCGGGTGGACGAGTGGTCCACGCTGGAAACCAAGATCCCGCACATGGGGGTGATCCCCGTGTTCGTGATGGACTCGCCCGACGGGCCCACGCTGGACCTGCACCCCAAGGAGTGGGAGGTGCTGGCGGAGATCGACGGCGAGCGCACGCTCAAGGAGATCGCGCAGACGCTGGGCCGCGCGGACTTCGACGTCGCCAAGATCGCCTACGGGCTGGTGGCCACCGGCGTGGCGGACATCCGCGAGGAGCCGGCGGAGCGCGTGCTCACTCCCACGGCCGGG
>NZ_DATBNB010000669.1 GCF_036554565.1 Longimicrobium sp.
AGACGAGGAATGAAAGCATCGCGAAAGCGGGTGCGCCGACGGCGGCAAGCCCGGCGGCGCCGACCACCCACTCACGCTCCGCAGCGACGTCAAACCGCCACGCCAGCCAGCAGCATCCCCCGCACGCCAGCCAGACGGCGGTGAGCACTCGCCCTCCGTATGCCGACCGCAGTGCATTCGCCAGTGGGCGCAGAAGCCAGTCGACACACGGGATCAGCAACTCGGCGAGGACCCATATGACAATCTCGACTAGAATCTCCATCTCTCCTCCGGATCAGAAGGCGCCCACACCCTCGTCCGTACGTTTTCGAGTGCGCCCGGTTTCGCGTGCGCGGAAAGACGGCGGAAATGCGGTGCCGGAGAAGCAAGTCGTGTCGGGGTGGGATGGAAACCGACCGTGATCAGAGGTGCGGAACGCAAATGCCAATCAGGCGCCGCGCGCCGCAGACTGCCGCTGGCGGCCCGCCAGGCTGCGGAGTTCGCGATTGTCGATGATCCGCGCCCGCTGCTTCTCCGCCGTAGCCTGGATCATCGCGAGGCCGATGTCTTCGCCCGCCACGTAGAGCCCGCGGAAGGGCCGCAGGAGGCGGAAAACGGGCCGCATCACCTGCAGAAACCGTGGAGCGTTCGCCGAATCCGCCCCGTCGATGAACGCGGGACGCCAGCACACCGCGCCGAAGCCGCTGATCAGGTCCTGCTCCGTCTGCGCCTTTACCCGCGCCCACATCATGCGGCTATGCAGCGCCGCGCCCTGCCCGCTGACGAAGTGGAACGCGGCCCCCGGGCTGTGCAGCGCCAGCATCCGCGCCGCGGCAACCGCAAAATCATGCGTGATCACGCGATACGCCGCCTCGTCCGGCACCTGCGTGGCGGAGATGCCCAGGCACCAGAAGCATGCATCCACGTCCCTGAACGCCTCCTCCACGCGGGAGTAATCCAGAAAGTCATCGTGGATGAACACACGTACCCGGTCGCTCGCGGACGCCGGCGGACGCCGTGCAATCGCGCGTACCTCATCCACGCCGGGCGACGACGCGCACGCCCGCAGCACGCTTCCGCCCGCGGCCCCCGTCGCGCCGAAAACAAGAACCTTCATCTTCGCTGATCCTAAGAGAGTAGGGCGGCATCGGATGTCCCCGCCAACCCGGGCGCCCCCTTATTTTTTACGAAACCGCGCGCAACCCGATGCCGGTCTCCACGTCAGGGCGCTGGGCGGGTGAGGTGGATCAGTCCTGCCGCCGTCGGACGAAATCCGCAGCCTTCGTAGAAATCCTCCAGGCGGGGCTCGTAGTCGACGTGAATCCACTCTGCACCGGCCTCACGGGCTGCCGCAACCGCCTGCCGCACAAGCGCCGTCCCAATTCCGCGCCGTCGATGATCCGGGTGCACCGTCGTGTCCAGCAGGAACGCATGCGCCGCACCGTCCCACGCCACGTTCACGAAGCCGATCAGCTGCTGGCTTGCGTACGCGCCGACCCAAGCCAAGCTCCGGCTGAACACATCCGCGAAGCCGCGTGCCACATGGGCCGGCCACGCGGCAGCGAAAAGCTCGTTCAAAACCGCGTCGCCGAGCGCGGGGCGTACACGCAAGTCGAACCCGGGCGTCCGGAGCTCGACGGCCGCGCGTGGCGGGGAAGGGCGATGCGGAAAAGGACGTGGTTCAACAACCCCGGACAACTCGGCGAGCACCCATGTGGCATCCTTGTACCCGAGCATCCCGTGGGGATTGTCAGCCAGCTTCACCTCGAGCCTATCCAGATCGATGCCCTCGAACGACCGATACCGCTCCGCCTCGAACCAGATCTGCGTCGCCAGGTCGTTCATCGATCCGAGCACCCGCCGATTGTTCGTCCGCGCTACGATGGTTTCGCTCAGATTACCTAGCTGCGTGTCGATCCACTCGCCCGGTAGTTCCAGCCGCCGGAGCAGAGCCGGAAGTCGCGTACGGAATGTCGGGAGGGTGGTGTGCAGCGCGCGCCCTGGAGCGACTACGCAGACCAGGGTGGTAGGGTTCGTGTAGAGCACGAGCGAGCGCCCCGCGAACGGCACCGGCACGATGTTCACGTACCACTCGCCCAACGGCGTGGCGGGCTCCAGCGGCTGGGCGATGACGGGCAGCTTGGTGCCTTTCAGCAGGCGCTGCGTGCAACGGAAGATCATTCGTCTACCGGGCGATTGGCACCCTCCGACTCTGCCGCCATCAGCAGTTCGGAAGCACTTGTGTCGAGCGCCTCAGCGATAAGCCGAAGCACTCTGATCGTCGGTGACTTCAGCCCGCGCTCCAACTGGCTGATGTAGGTTGGGTGGAGCTTGCAGCGGAACGCCACCGCCTCCTGGGACATCCCCACAGTCTTCCGCCGCTGGGCGATCACTCGCCCCAGCACCTTCTCGAACGCGTCCATTGGCTCCAGTCGTGAGAGACCGAACCAGAGTCGCGCGACTAGTACTTTTGTACTAGAGACTATAGTATTAGTATTCGGGCGCGCCGAACTGTCTCACACCTGTGGAGGTCGTATGCTCATGATTGGTGAACAGCCACAACTCGCGTCACCGATGCGCCTGCTGGAGATGCTGGCGGACCGCTTCGGCGCGTTCGAAGCCGTCGCGAACTCGACCATTAAGCTAGCCCGCTATGCTCCTGCGGACGAACTCGCGATGGATATGCAGTTGGCGGAAGCGGTTCTAGAGTTCGGTACCGATCTGCGGGCGGCGTTGGTGCTTGCGCAAACGTGGGCCGAAGCAAAGGGCAGCGTGTGAGCAGGAAAACATGCTGGTACCAGTGCTATCTCCGCGGTCGCTTACACGGATTCTTCGTCAAAGTAGTCGCTATCAAGCTTCGGCACCTTGATGATTCGAGCCGAGACGCCGACTTCATGATCGATCATCAGGCTTGCGAGGCGCTTCCCATCAACAAGTACGATCCTTTCTACGGAGCGGGCGAAATCGAGCGCTTGTGGCGTATAGACGGACGTTGTGATGAACACTCCCTTGTTGGCGCGTTGTCCCGCAAGTGCCCCATAGAACGCCTGGATCTCCGGCCTGCCAACCGTCTGCTGCCAGCGTTTGGCTTGTACGTAAACCTTCTCCAAACCAAGCTTATCGAGGGAGATGACGCCATCGATGCCACCATCTCCACTCCCGCCGACGCGCTGCAAGTCCGTCCGGCTCGTGCCGTATCCCATCCGGTGTAGGAGATCCAGCACGATCGTTTCGAAATACGACGGCGAGACAGAAGCCAAGGCGTCGAGCACCTCCGCCGTCAACGTGCGGCGCAACTCGGCGAGTGCTTCTTCGAGCCGGTCATCTGGGCTCGCGAGCGCATCCCGCGACGGCATACCAGGCAACGCGGGTGGGGGCAGTGGTAGCTCACCGAGCGAATCGGGTCGCAGTGGAACGTCCATGTACTCGAAAGCGAGTACTTGGACGTCCCGGTCAGCGAGGGGAGAAGGATGAATCCGTGCGAACTCGAGACCTTGAGGTGTAATCTTCCAAAAGCCTCGCCTGGGGCTGCTTGAAAGACCCGCCCGCTTCAGGCGATCATGTGCCCAACCTGCCCGATTTTTGTAGACAAGTTGGCGACCACTCGGTAACAGCTCCTGCCGGTCGCTTTCCGAGAGACCCAAGACCTTCGCGGCCGCTTCGTGCGCCTCCTTCGCAGAGGTACCACTGGGATGCGCCGCGAGGTGGCGCAGGATTGGTTCGATAAACTTGTCGTAGGTCGGTACAGGCATCAGTGCTCAAATCTGAGGGCGCATATACTTGTGCAGGAGAGGCGCCGTGAAATCGCGGCGCCCCCGTCGTCATCACCGACTGCGGTCCCGACCTACACCAGGTTCATCGCCTTCGGCTGCTCGCCGGAGTAGTCGTAGAAGCCCTTGCCCGACTTGCGGCCGAAGTAGCCCATGGAAACCATGCGCTTCAGCAGCGGCGGCGAGGCGTAGCGCTTCTCCTTGTACTCCTCGAACATGATGCCGCCGATCTTGTCGAGCGTGTCCAGCCCCACGAAATCGCTGAGCACGAACGGCCCCATCGGGTAGCCGGTGCCCAGCTGCATCCCCTTGTCGATGTCGGTGATGCTGGCCACGCCCTGCTCCAGCGCGCGGATGGCGTCCATCATGTACGGCACCAGCAGCAGGTTCACCACGAACCCCGAGTTGTCCTTGCAGACGATGGGCTCCTTGCCCAGCGACTTCGCGAACGCGAACGCCGTGTCGAACACCGCGGGGTCGGTGGCGATGGTCTTCACCACCTCCACCAGCTTCATCACCGGCACGGGGTTGAAGAAATGAAGCCCCACCATCCGCTCCGGCCGCTTGGTCGCCGCCGCCATGTCGGCGATGGTCAGCGACGAGGTGTTGCTGGCGAAGATGGTGTCGGGCCCGCAGACCGCGTCCAGCGTGCGCCACATCTCATTCTTCACCGCCAGGTCCTCGACCACGGCCTCGATGATGATGTCGCAGTCCTTGAGGTCTTCCAGGTTCGTCGTTCCGCGCAGCCGGCCGACGATGGCGTCGCGGTCCTCGGCGGAAAGCTTGCCCTTGTCCACCGACTTGCCCAGCTGCTTGCCGATGCCGCCGATCCCGCGCTGGCACACCTCGTCAGACACCTCGCGCACGATGGTCTCGTACCCCGCCGCGGCCGCCACCTGCGCGATGCCGCTGCCCATCAGCCCGCACCCCAGCACGCCGACCCGCTTGATCTCCGCCATTCGGATCTCTCCCTCAGGATGAACTCGAAAGTGTTTCGTTGGATGAAGGGCGCCGAAGCGCCCAGCTGTTCGTCTACCGCCGCCCGCGCGGGCCGCCAGGCCCAATGCGGATGCCGAAGCCCGGCGGGCCGATGGTGATCCCGCCCCCGCCGTCTCCGCCCCCGCCCCGGCCGGGCACCTTCAGCTCGCCGTGCTCCAGCCGGTCCAGGAACGACTCCAGCTTTTCCTGCGTCGTCCGGCGCACCACGCCAAAGATGCCCCGCATCCCCGCGATGATCCCCGCCGCGATCGGCAGGCCCACGAGTGCGAGGGGATCCGGGATGGTGGTGGCGATGGCGAACACGGCGGCGCTGATCCCCGCGCCGCCGCCGACGCTCGCCCCCACGATGGCCGTAACGCCCCGCTCCGAGGTCACATCGACCGACAGCTCCACCAGCGCCGTGGAGTCGTCGATGGCGGAGACGGCCACGTCCAGCTGCTGAAGCTCCAGCATCTTGTGCTTGGAGCCGAACTTCTGCGCCGCGCGCCCGAAGGTGGCGCCCACGCCGGTGGCGCGCACGTAGCGCGTGCGGTCGGGAAAGCGCCGCTGCACCACCATGTACTCGCAGGCCAGCAGGTACTCCTCCAGCAGCAGCCCCACCTGCGCGGGGGGACGGCGGACCGTCCGCGCCGCACGCACAACGCCGGGGCCCATCACCCGCGCCAGCGCACCCGTCTCCTCCGGCGCGCGCCCGCGCACGTCGACGATGGCGCGCCGCACGGTCACCGCGTCCAGCCCCAGCTCCTGCCCGATGCGCAGCACCTCGCCCTCGGAAATCCCCTCGTCGGGGGCGCCGGTGGCGGACTGGATCTCCACGGCGCGGCGGATCACCGCCTCCAGCTCGCTGCTGGAAAGGCGGCGCGCGGGAAGGTTGCTCCCGCCCGGAGGGCCGCTGGAGTCAGTCACGCGAAGCCAGTGTCAATCCGCCGCGATGGCCTGCTCGCCCGCGGCGGGGAAGGCCTCCACCACCAGGGCGATCCCCTGTCCGCCGCCGATGCAGGCCGTGCCCAGGCCAAAGCGCTTGCCCTGGCGCCGCAGCTCGTGAAGCAGGTGCACGGTAATGCGCGCGCCGCTCATGCCCAGCGGGTGGCTCATGGCGATGGCGCCGCCGGATACGTTCGTCCGCTCGCGGTCCAGGCCCAGTTCCTTTTCCACCGCGCAGTACTGCGACGCGAAGGCCTCGTTCACCTCCACCAGGTCCATCTGGCCGACGTCCATCTCGGCCCGCTTCAGCGCCACGCGCGACGCCGGCGCCGGCCCGATGCCCATGTGCTTGGGCTCCACCCCCGCGATCCCCCACGACACCAGCCGACCGATGGGGCTCAGCCCGTTGCGTCGCGCGTACGCCTCGCTGGCGATCATCACCGCCGCGCCGCCGTCGCCGATGCCCGAGGCGTTGCCGGCCGTCACCGTGCCGCCCTCCTTGAAGTACGGCTTGAGCTTGCCCAGCGACTCCAGCGTGGTGTCGGGGCGCATGTGCTCGTCGCAGGCGAACTGCGTTTCGCCCTTGCGGCTCTTGAGGGTGATGGGGGTGATCTCGGCGTCGAAGCGCTTCTGCTCGCACGCCAGCCCGGCCAGCGTCTGCGAGCGATGGGCGTACTCGTCCACCTGCTGGCGGGTGATGCCGTACTTGTCGGCCAGGTTTTCGGCCGTCACCGCCATGGAGCAGCCGGCGAAGGTGTCGGTGAGCGCCTCCCACAGCAGGTCTTCGTAGTACTGGCCGGCGGGGCCCAGGCGCTGGCTGCCCCAGCGGGCGCCGCGGAGCACGTGGGGGGCCTGGCTCATGCTCTCGGTGCCGCCGCACAGCGCCACCTCGGCCTCGCCCAGCATGATCTCCATGGCGCCGCTGATGATGGCCTGGAAGCCGCTGCCGCACAGGCGGTTGAGCGTCAGCGCGGGTGTGTCGAGCGGGAGCCCGGCCTTGAGCCCGATGTGGCGGGCCAGGTAGATGGCGTCGGACGAGGTCTGCAGCGCGTTCCCGAAGACCACGTGGCCCACTTCCTCGGCCGGCACCCCCGACTCCTGCAGCGCGGCCTTGGCGGCGAACACGCCCAGGTCGGTGGCGCTGAAGTCCTTCAGCGAGCCGCCGAAGGTCCCCATGCCGGTGCGCTTGGCGGAAAGGAATACGACGTCGGTGTCCTTGCCCTGCGTAGCCATATGAAAACCCGATCCTCAGGTAGCGTGAGCGCGCCCGGTTCCATCCCCAGGCGAAAGGGGGAAAACAGCGCAGAATACCGGCGGAATCGCCGTGCGTCAAGCCGATTCCGGACACTCGGACCATGAGCGCCGCTCATCCAGAAGTCGTCCTCTGCACCGTGCGGCCCGGGGCAGGGCGAACCCGCGGCTGGATCAGCGGAAAGCCCCCGACACGGCGCACTGACGCGCCGCCGTTCGAGGCTTCACCGTTCACGGGCGGTGAGAGGTGCGGCTCGGTGCGTTGAAGGGTTCGGCGCGATCAGGAGAGTGTGTGGCGGATCCCTCAGTCGCTGCCGTTCTCGGCGTGCGGGAAGGTTCGCCGGGGCCGCTCCATCGGGATGACAGGAGTGCTTCGGCGGGTTTGATCGCCCGTGCAAAAGGAGCGGATGACATCGCCGTAAGACAAGCGGAAAGCCTCCAAACTGCCGGGGGCTCACCTGCACCCGCACCAGACTCCGAGCGCGCCACACCGTCCTCCCGTGCACCCCAAGAAGCCAGTCCGCGAAGGCGGACTTCGTGTGGTTGTTGCAGCGAATTCATTCGCCCGTCCACACTTGCGGCCGCCTCACTCCCCGGATGACGCCTCCGTCTCAGCCGATCCAGCCGGGGTCCAACCCACCTGCCGCAACGTCTCGAACAGCGAAATGCCCACGGCCGTGGACAGGTTCAGCGAGCGAGCCACGGGGAGCATGGGAATGCGGATGCACCGCTCGGGATCGGCCGCCAGCAGGTGCTCGGGCAGTCCGCGCGACTCGGGGCCGAACAGCAGCACGTCCCCGGGCTGGAACGACGCGTCCCAGAGCGTCCGCGTTGCCTTGGTGGTAAGCATCCACACGCGCCGCCCCTCGGTCGCCGCGGTGAAATCCTCCCATTGCAGGTGATGGTGCCACTGGGTGTGCTGCCAGTAGTCCATCATCGCGCGCTTGGCCTTGGGGTGCGTGAACGAGAACCCCAGCCGACCGATCAGGTGCAGCGGCGAGCCCGTGGCGCCGCACAACCGGGCGACAGCGCCCGCGTTGCCCGGGATCTCCGGTTCGTACAACGCGACGTCGATGGAATTGGCGATCGGGAGCATCATCAGAATCCGGTAGAAAAGACGAGCGGCGGCGGACTTTGTTCGTCCGCCGCCGCTCGGTCGCAAGCTCGTGGGACTCAGCCGCCGACCTGGGAGAGCGCCAGCAGCCCGCCCGATCCCGCGTCGGAGCCCTGCACCAGCCAGTGGCGCTCGGGCTTGATGCGCAGCGTCAGGCGGATCAGCGGCTCCAGCGGCTCGCCCCGCCGCAGGGGATCGCGCAGGTTGGTCTGCGCGTGTCCGAAAAGGCAGGGGCGCAGCTGCCCGTCCGCCGTCAGCCGCATGCGGTTGCAGCGATCGCAATAATTGTGGCTCATGGGCGTGATGACACCCACCGTTCCCGCGGCGCCATCGAACGCGTAGTAGCGCGCCGGCCCGTTCCCCGCCGGACCGGCCACCGGCCGCAGGTCGCCGATCCGCCCGATGTTCTCCAGGATCTCGTCGGACGAGACGAACTCGTCGGCGGAGACGCCCAGGTTCTCGCCCGTGGGCATCACCTCGATGAAGCGCACGTGCCAGGGCCGCTCGCGGGTGATGGCCGCAAAATCCGCCACCTCGTCGTCGTTGCGGCCGCGCATCACCACGCAGTTCACCTTGATGGGCGCGAATCCCGCCCGCTCCGCCGCCTCCAGCCCGCGGAAGATCCCCTCCGCCGATCCCGCCCGGCGCGAGATGGCGTCGATGCGATCCGGCCGCAGCGAATCCAGCGACACGTTCACGCGATCCACGCCGGCGTCGCGCAACTCGTTCGCCATCTCGTGGAGAAGGACGGCGTTGGTGGAAAGCGCCACGTCCTCGATCTGCGGAACGGCGCGGATCATCCTCACCAGTGAGGGCAGGTCGCGGCGCACCAGCGGCTCGCCGCCGGTAATGCGGATGCGGCGCAGGCCCTGGTCCGCCATCACGCGCACGATCTCGGCGATCTCCTCGTAGCGCAGGATCTGCTCGCGCTTCAGCCAGGGCAGCCCCTCCTCGGGCATGCAGTACACGCAGCGGAGGTTGCACTTGTCGGTGACGGAGATGCGCAGGTACTCGATGCGCCGCCCGAAGCCGTCCGTCATGGGGCCCGACTCGGGGATGGGACGCTCGGAAGCGACCGGCAGCGGGCCGAGCTGCACCAGCCGGCTCACGCCATCTCCCGGACCGCGGGGGTAAAGCCCGGCACCCACTCCGTATCCCCGTCCACGTAACCCTCGCGCTTCCACACCGGCACACGCTGCTTCAACTGCTCGACCACGTAGCGCGACGCCTCGTACGCCTCGGCCCGGTGGGGTGAGGCGACGGCGATGGCCACGCTCGCCTCGCCTATGGCCAGTGAGCCGATGCGGTGGATCACCCGGATGCTCCCCGTGCCGAACCGCTCGCGCGCCTCGTCGGCGATGCGGCGCATCTCGCGCTCCGCCATCTCCGCGTACGCCGAGTACTCCAGGTGGCTCACCGGCCGCCCGTCGTTCTGGTTGCGCACCACGCCCCAGAACAGCAGCGCCGCCCCGTCGTCCGGCGACAGCGTGTCGTCCAGCAGGCGGGCCGGGTCGATGGGATCGGGCGTCACCAGGGCGAAGCTCTCGGGCACGTCAGCCCCCGGCCACGGGCGGAATGAACGCCACCTCGTCGCCGTCGCGCAGCTCCGTCGCCAGCGGGGCGTAGTCCATGTTGACGGCCACGACGGGAGCCTCCGGCATACGCGAAAGGCCACCGCTCGCACGGAGCCACCCCACCAGGTCCGCGACGCGGGCGCCCGCCGGAAGCTCCAGCGCCAGCTCGTCGGCGCCGGCCATGTCGCGGTACGAGGCGAAGAAGAGGGATCGGATGATCATGACGGCGAGTGCGAAAGTGCGAAGTGCGAGAGTGCGAAAGTCACTGGGGATCGCGCTCCGCCCCGCACCACTACACCGCCGCCCCGCGCGGGTTCAGAGCGCGGGGCGGGGAAGGGGTCAGCCCGCGCCGGAGACGCCGGGCCCGGGCACGTTTTCGCGCACTTCCTCGGCCGGCGCCAGCGTGGCCAGGAACTGCGAAACCTCGTGGTGCATCCGCGAGGTAGAGGCGCGAACGAGCGTGCGCCCGTCCTGCGTCCCCGTGCCGATGGTGATGTCGGCGGCCTCGCTCATCAGCTTCAGGTGATGGTCGCTGGAATCTTCCGTGAACCCGGCGTACTGCGTCATTCGCAGCGTGAACCACTCGCGCGCCCGCTGGATTACTTCTTCGGGAGGGATGTCGGTCAGGACTTCCTGGATCAGCATGCTTGGTCTCCGGTGTGTGCGTGCTGACGGCGCGGTGGGCAGGATGGATGCCAGACGGTGGATGGCAGCACCGGCGGATGGCAGTACCGCAGACCTG
>NZ_DATBNB010000670.1 GCF_036554565.1 Longimicrobium sp.
CACGGTGGGCGACAGCGTCCGCTGGCGGTGGATCAATACGACCGACGAGCACCACCCCATTCACCTGCACGGGTTCTACTTCCGGGTAGACGCGGTGGGAGATGGCGCGCGGGACACGGCGTATGCCCCGGCACGGCAGCGAAGCGTCGTCACCGAGCGGATGAACCCCGGCGGGACGATGGCGATGGCCTGGGTGCCCGAGCGCTCCGGCAACTGGCTCGTGCACTGCCATCTGAAGGCCCACTCCGGCCCCGACGCCACGTGGGGGTTTCCGGACGTGCCGGGAACCGGTGCCTTCGGGAGCGCGTACACCGCGGCGACGCCCCGCCGCCGGGACCACGCCGCGCCCCACGGCGGGCACGAGATGGAACGCGACATGGCGGGGATGATCCTGGGCATCCATGTCCGCGCGCCGCGCGGGCAGCCGACACCCGCCGTGGAATCCGGCTCCACCCGGCACCGAGTTCGGCTGACCGTGCTCCCCCATCCCACCGCGCCCGGCGCCACGCCCGTGATCGCCAACCGCGTCGAGGAGCCGGGCCGCGAGGGCTCGGCATCCCAATCCGCGGCGGTGGGGCCGGCCATCGTGCTGAGGCGTGACGTTCCCGCGACGATCACCGTGATGAACCAGCTCGCCGAGCCCACGGCCCTGCACTGGCACGGGATCGAGCTGGAGAGCTACTTCGACGGCGCGCCGGGGTGGACCGGGGGGCCGGGCGGCGGCGCGGGCGGCCGGCTCTCGCCCGCCATCGGCCCGGGAGAATCGTTCGACGCGCTGATGACCCCACCGAAGAGCGGAACCTTCATCTATCACTCGCACGCGCTCTCATCGACGCAGATGGGCGACGGCCTCTACGGACCGCTCATCGTGCTGGAGCCCACCGAGGCATACCGTCCGGAAACCGAGATCGTGTGGATCGTCGGCGGGCGTGAGCGCGGGGACGGGGACAAAGCGTTCCTGCTCCTCAACGGGGAGCGCCGGCCGCGGGAGCTGTCGCTCGTGGCGGGAGCGAGATACCGGGTGCGGCTCATCAACATCACCGAAAGCAACACGGCCGACGTGGCCCTGCTGGATGTATCCGGGCCGGAGCCGGTGCCGGTCGAATGGCGCCCGTTGGCGAAGGATGCAGCACCCCTCGCGGCTGAGGCGCGGGAGCCACGCCCGGCACGGCTGCGTACCAGCGTGGGTGAAACGTTCGACTTCGAGCTGGTGGTGTCACGCCCGGGCGCGTTGCTGCTGGAGGTGCGCAACGGCGGTGACCTCATGGTCCAGCAGCGCGTGGTCGTGCGGTAGCCTCCAGGTGAGGCGGCTCGCCGCCCTCTGCATCGCGGCGAACCGCACCCGCACCGCACTCGCCGACGCGATTTGTCATCCCGAAGAAGCGGCCACGCCCAACCGGCCCCGGCACCGCGGTTCGCAGCGACTGAGGGATCCGCCACACACCGCGCGTGGTGCTCGACGGTGGCGGATGCGCGGGGCCCGTCTGTTCGGGCGTTCGAAGCGCGGCAGGGACGACACGACAATGAGCGAACGGCGGAGAGTGGCGCGTCGGGCGTAGTGTGTGGCGGATCCCTCAGTCGCTGCCGATTACGGCGTACGGGCAGGGTTGCCGGGGCCGCTCCATCGGGATGACATCGTGCGGCTTCGGCAGGTGCGGTGTGCGTGCAGGGCACGCCCCGGGCGAGGCGCGGCAGCGGCCCGAGCCGGGGCTTTCCAGGGTTCGATCGCCCAGATGGCGAAAAGGGGCTGCCGTGGCGTACACGGCAGCCCCATCTCGTCTCGTCCGGCGGAGATCGGCTACGCGGCGGGCGGGCGAGTGCCCACGAGCCGCCGGACCTTGCCGGGATCTTCCAGCAGCACCGCTTCCAGAAGCTCCCGGTCGCGCGCCCGCTCGCGCTCCACGTCCGCCAGCTGCCGCTTGAGCGCGGCGATCTGGTTGAAGGCCGACACGTTGGCGAAAATGGCCCCGCCGACCACGATCACCAGCAGGAGGAACACCGCCGGCCCGATCATGGCCCCTGGCTCTTCCAGGTATCCATCACGCTCCCGCCGATCACGCAGGTCTGCACGCCGCGGCAGGCCTGCGACAGGCCCTGGCTCATGGCCTTGGCGCTTTCCAGCTGGATCAGCGCCGGGTTGGCGGCGTAGGAGCGTGCCTCCAGCTCCTTGGCGCGGGCATCGGCCTCGGCGCGCATCACGCGGCCGCGCGCCTCTACGCTGTCGATCACGAACTGCTTCTGCGCCTTGTCGAGCACCTGCGCCTGCTGCGCCGCCGCGATGCGCGCCTGCTCGATGGCGGGCGGAATGCGGATGTCGCGCACGAACACCTGGTGGATGATGGCGCGGTTGCCCAGCTTCGACTGGATCTGCCGCCGCACGTCTTCCGACAGGTTGGCCCGCTGCGCCGAGAAGATGCGGTTGACCGTCCACGCGTTCAGCGCGTTGCGGTAGCCCTCGCGCACGGCGTTCAGCACCTCGGTCTCGGCGGCCTCGGGCGTGCGCTTGTCCAGGAACACCTGGTAGATGGAGCTGGGGTTGTAGCTCCAGGTGACCGCGACATCGCCCTCCACCGTCACCGGGTCGGCCGTGGTGGCCTGGATCACTTCCTTGCCGTCTTCGTTCTCGGGAAAGTTGCGCTGCGTCATCTTGAAGCAGGTGGGGTCCGCGAGCGGGGTAAAGTTCAGCCCCGTGCTCATCTTGCGCTTCACCACCGACCCGTAGCGGGTGAGCACGCAATGCTCGGTGCTGTCCACCCGCGTAAAGGAGTTGGTGCCCATTATGAACACCAGCAGGAGCAGGAGGAACGCGCCTGCGCCCATCATCACGGTCTTGATGTTTTGCATCGGGTTGGGCCGGTTGCTGGAGAAGGGGGAGCGCTTGCCCCCCACGTCGGTCGTCGTCTTTGTCATGCGGCGCACTACGAGGGGTGATGCCCGGGGGTTTCGTGCGCGAGCCGGCGGGGGTGGGTTCGGGCGGGCGCGCGGGCGTGTGGGGATGTTCGTGGTGGGCGTACTATGCGCGCGGCGCCGGGCTATGGCAAGGATGCGGATGCGCGCGGGCGCAGCCGGGCTCGCGCCGCGGCATGGGCGCGCCCGCCCGCCCGATCCACACGAAAGCGTGCCGTCCGCGCAGGCG
>NZ_DATBNB010000671.1 GCF_036554565.1 Longimicrobium sp.
AATTTCGCGCAACACCGCAATGCTGGCCGAGCGCATCCGCTGATATTCCTTGTCGGTCAGCGTCAGCGCCGGAGCGACAGTTATCGAGTCCCCGGTGTGAATCCCCATTGGGTCGATATTCTCGATCGAGCAGACGATGATGGCGTTGTCCGCGCGGTCGCGGACTACCTCCATTTCATATTCCTTCCAGCCAAGCACCGATTCCTCGATCAGCACCTCGCTGCTGGGCGACGCTTCGAGACCGCCGCGGACGATCGCCTCGAATTCCTCGCGGTTGTAGGCGATGCCGCCGCCGGTGCCGCCCAGGGTGAAGGAGGGGCGGATGATGGCCGGGTACCCCGTGTCTTCCACGATGCGGAGGGCGTCGTCCAGCGAGCGCGCGAAGCCGCCGTGCGGCAGCTTGAGCCCGATGCGGCGCATGGCCTTGGCGAACTCGCTGCGGTCCTCGGCCATGCGGATGGCGCGCGCGTTGGCCCCGATGAGCTCCACGCCGTGCCGCGCCAGCACGCCGCGGTCGTGCAGCTCCAGCGCCACGTTGAGCGCGGTCTGCCCGCCCATGGTGGGGAGCACCGCGTCGGGCTTCCCCTTCTCGATCACCCGCTCCACCCACTCGGGGGTGATGGGCTCGATGTAGGTGGCGTCGGCCAGGTCGGGGTCCGTCATGATCGTGGCCGGGTTGCTGTTGACCAGGATCACGCGGTACCCCTCTTCGCGGAGGGCGCGGACGGCCTGCGTCCCCGAATAGTCGAACTCGGCCGCTTGGCCGATGACGATGGGCCCGGAGCCCAGGATGAGGATGCTCTGCAGGTCGGTGCGCTTGGGCATCGGTCGCTAACGTCGTGTGCGCGTGCGCGAGCGCCGGCCCGCCCGCGGGTCGTTCGCGGAAGGCCGGCGCGGAGTGCCGAACGGGCTGTCGGTCGGGGCGGGAATATAGGGCGGCGCGCCACGAGGGGGAAGAACGGGTGCTACGCTATAGTCGCGGTGCACTCCCGTTCTGCCCACTTCGCTGCCGCTTCGGAAGCTTGCCGAAGATCATCGCCGAACTCCAGAACGGCTTCGGCAACGAACAGGTCCATCGAAAGTTCGCCCTCCAAAACGTGCCGCGCGAGCTTGATGGATGCCATCGCGAGGGCTTCGAAGGGCCCGAAGCGGTCCGTGAGCATCTCCAGCAGCCGCCCCGGCCAAGCGAGGCCGTGTTCAGATTCGGTCTTTCATAACTCGCATTCTCCCCTGTGATCCGGCTATTGCTCAGTCCTCGTGCGTGCGCGTGCGCGAGCGCCGGCCCGTCCGCGCGTGTTTCGCGGAGAGCCAGGGTGCCGGACGGGCTGTCGCTCGGGGCGGGAATACAGGATGCCAGTGGCGGTCCGGGAAGGACCGGGCTATTGAGCTTGTCGCCGTCCTGCGAACCCAGGACGTCTACTCGCCCATATCTTCGTTCCCCTGTCTCAGGGGTTGGTCTCGCGAAGGAACCTCTCCGTGACCGCCGGTGGATTGCATCGTGGGGCGGAGTACGCCTCCCACTCCTCACCGCCGTCAGAAATCGTGAAGAAGACCGTAATCCGCTCGCGCGCGGCGCCCATGCCGAACGCGCCTTCCACATTCAGCTCTTCCAGGGCAGCGACCATCGTCCTGAACACGTCCTCGCGAAGGGTGTAATACGCTTCTTCACCCATGGCCTGGCGCAGGTCGTTCAGCATTTCGCACGCGCCGTCAAACACCTCGACGTGCTCGAACTCATACGCCCAGTCGCCCGTGTTCCAGCGGTAGTACATGAGATCCGAGGGGCCCGCGCCTCGACTTTTTTCTGCGTATGCTTCTTCGGAGTTCGCCGCCGGGCAGACGGTCATCGCGCCGTCGTCGCTATACACGGCGAACGCATAGATCTGCTCGCCCGGGTGATCGGCGGAAATCGCTTCGAAGGCGCGTGCAGCGCCCTGCTTCACCTCCGCCTTGAACCTGTCCAGCCATTCCGGATCGGCTCCCGCGCTGCTCACCCTCTGCGGGGCTTCTGCCGGCGCGGGACCGGTGGCCACATCACCAGGTTTTTTGCCGAGCTGGCGGACGGCATCCCAGAAGCGCATCGCATTCTCGTGGAAGCAGGTCGACGGGTGGGCATGGCGGCGCCGCCAGATTAGGGCGCGGCATGTGGTCGCGCAACCGCTGAAATATTGCCGCTGCAATTGAACCCGACCGCCTGGCCGATGACGATGCGCC
>NZ_DATBNB010000672.1 GCF_036554565.1 Longimicrobium sp.
AGCGGGGTGCGGATTCGGGCATGCGGTGTCGGCGGAAGAGAAAAGGGCCCCGGCGGCCGGGCTCAGGCGCGCAGCGCGGGGCGGCTGTCCAGCCGCCCGGTGGCCGCCAGGAAGCGCAGGCGCCAGACGCGCCACACGGCCTCGCGGACGATCTTCTTGCTCATCGTGCTTTCGCCCAGGTCGCGGTCCACGAACATGATGGGGATTTCGCCCAGGCGGAAGCCCTTCTTCCACGCGCGAAAGCTCATCTCGATCTGGAACGCGTAGCCGTTGCTTTCCACCCGGTCCAGCTCGATGGCCTCCAGCACCTGCCGCCGAAAGCACTTGAATCCGCCGGTGGCGTCGGCGATGGGCAGCCCCGTTACCCAGCGGGCGTACGAGTTGGCGAAGTAGCTGAGCAAAAGGCGCCCCATCGGCCAGTTGACGACGGTGACGCGGCCATGGAGGTAGCGCGAGCCCAGGACGAGGTCGTAGTCCTGCACCGCTTCCAGGAACTGGGGCAGGTGCGCGGGATCGTGGCTGAAGTCGGCATCCATCTCCAGCAGGATGTCGTACTTGCGCTCGATCCCCCACTTGAAGCCGGCGATGTAGGCCGTTCCCAGCCCCAGCTTTCCGGCGCGGTGGACGACGTGCACGCGCGGCTCGGCCGCGGCGATCTCTTCGGCGAGGCGGCCGGTTCCGTCGGGCGAGTTGTCGTCGACCACCAGGATTTCGAGCCGCTCATCGCGGGAGAGAACCGACGGAACGAGGCGCGGAAGGTTCTCGCTCTCGTTGAAGGTCGGGATGATGACGAGGGCGCGCTGCAAACGTCCGGAACGCGTGGGGAGTGCTTGTATTTGCTGGGAAAAGCCCCTAGTTTGGGCAGATGCACAACCTATCGCGGCGCTCCCCCTCCCACAAGTGAAGGTACTGTACCTGGTCTCGGCCTATCCGCGAGACCCGGACGACGTCATTACGCCCTGGATGGTGGAAACCATTCGCCGGCTGCGGCCGCTGGGCGTGGACGTAGAGGTGCTGGCGCCCGCCTACCGGGGCCTGCAGGCGCAGACGGTGGACGGCGTGACGGTCCACCGCTTTCGCTACGCGCCGCGCCCGTGGGAAACGCTCACCCACGACCAGACGGCGCCCGACCGCATCCGCGAGAAGCCCGCGTTCCTGGGCCTCGTCCCCGGCTACGTCGCCTCCGGATCGCTCGCCGCCGCGCGGCTGGCGCGCACGGGGCGCTTCGGCGTGGTGCACGCCTTCTGGCCCCTGCCCCACGGGGTGATCGGGCTGGCGGCCAAGCGCGCCTCGGGGGTGCCGCTGGTATCCACGTTCTTCGGCGTGGAATTGACGTGGATGGAAAAGGAGCTGCCGTTCCTTTCCCCCGTGCTTCGGCGCATCGTCCGCGGCTCCGACGCGGTGACGGCGATCTCCACCTACACTGCGGACCGGCTGCGGCGGCAGGTGCCCGGAGCGGACCCGGCCATCATCCCCTTCGGCGCCTCGGTGGAGCCGCCCGCGCAGCTTCCGCCCCCGCGCACGGACCCCGCCGCGCCCTTCGAGTTGCTGTTCGTCGGGCGGCTGGTGGAGCGCAAGGGCGTGCACCTGCTGCTGGATGCGCTGGCGACGCTGCCGCCGGAGCGCCCCGTCGTCCTCCGCGTCGTGGGCGATGGGCCGGAGCGGCCGCGGCTGCAGGAGCAGGCGGCGCGGCTGGGGCTGGGCGAGCGCGCGGTCTTCCACGGCTTCGTCAGCCAGGACGAGCTCAAGGCGCGCATCGCCGCTTGCGACTGCTTCGTCCTTCCCGCCGTCGTCGACGCCAAGGGCGACACCGAAGGGCTGGGCGTGGTGCTGCTGGAGGCCATGAGCTACGGCAAGCCGACCATCGCCAGCGCGGCGGGGGGCATCGTCGACATCGTCCGCGACGGGCGCAACGGCTTTCTCGTCCCTCCAGGCCAGGCGGGCCCCCTGGCGGACGCCATCAAGCGGATGATGGACGACCCCGCAGCGGCCCGGGAGATGGGGGTGCACGGGCGGCAGGACGTGGAGGCCGGCTTCTCGTGGAACGTGATCGTGGGGCGGCTGGCGGACGTGTACCGGCGCGTAGCCCGGCGCTGACGAACTCCCGGCAGGTGTGCGATATCTCTGGCGACGGACGTCCGCCACTACGGCGAAGACCCCGGCTGGACCACCGGCATCGACCAGCTGCGCTGGGACTTGGACGGCTAGCCGCGGCCGCTCCGGGCGCACCGCCCTCCCGCGCGCGGGGCTTTGCGCGTAGAATACCCCCTCTCGCGAACGCATCCCGCGTGGCGAGGAGGGGGTTTCCGGTTCCCGGCCGGCCGCGATGGACCCGCCGCGCCCCGACCGGCCTTCGCACGCACCACGCATCCGCACTCGTGACGACCCAAGCACGCGTCAGCCGCACCGACACCTCCGCCGTGGAGCCCCGCTACCTGGCGGCGCTCGAGGCCGAGCGCGCCGGCTGGTGGAATTCCGAGAACTTCGACACCTGGAAGAACCTGTACGTCAGCGAGTACGCGCGCGGGTTCTACGTGGTCGATACGCTGCAGAAGTACGTTCCCGGCTTCGCCACCGCGGGGGCCCGGGTGCTGGACATCGGCTGCGGCGACGCGGGGGTGCTGATTGCCTTCGCCGAGCGCGGCGCCCGCTGCGCGGGGATCGAGCTCGACGAAAAGAGCCTGGAGCGCGGAAGGCTGCGGGCCGAGGAGCACGGCGTGGAAGTGGACCTGCGCAGCGGCGTCGCCGAGGCGCTGCCGTGGGAGGATGCGTCGTTCGACCTGGTGATCCTGGACAACGTGCTGGAGCACGTGACCGACCGCGAAAAGACGCTGCTGGAAATCCGCCGCGTGCTGAAGCCGGGCGGGCTGCTGTACATGGTGACCCCCAAGCCGTTCTCGGCGTACAGCCTGTGGAACGACCCGCACTACGACCTGGCCGGCCTGGTGCTGATGCCGCGGCGGATGCAGATCTGGTACTTCGAAAAGCTGCGCGGCGGCGGAGAGGGAACGTACGACGTGGGGGTGATCCCCACCCGCCCCACCCTCAAGCGGATGCTGCGCGCCGCCGGCTTTTCCATCGCGGTGCCGCCCCGCGAATTGTGGGTGCACTACCTGCGCAACCGCATCGCCCGGCCGGAAGAGGTGAGGCCCGGGCTGAAGCGGAAGCTGGCGGGGTACTTCGGGTCGCGCCGCTGGCCCTTCCAGAACCCGGCGATGCGGCTGATGTGGGACGTGGCCATCGGCAGCAACTTCTTCATCGCCCGCCGCGACCCGTGAAGCCGCGGGTTCTTCACGTCATCTACGACGACCCCGCCAACCCCTGGGTGGCGGGCGGCGGCGCCGTGCGCGTCTTCGAGCTGTACCGTCACCTGGCGCCCGACGTCGAGGCCACGGTGGCGACGGGAAGCTATCCCGGCGCCCGGGACGAGACGATGGACGGGGTGCGCTACCTGCGCCTGGGCGCGGCGGGCCCGTACGCGTGGAGCCGCCTGACGTACGCCCGCGCGGCCAACTCCCTGCTGAGGTCGGCGGAGTACGACGCGGCGGTGTTCGACTTTTCCACCTACACCCCCGTCTTCGTCCCGTTCGATCGCCCGGCCGGCATCACCGTGCACCACGTGAGCGGGCCCACGGCGCGGGAGCGGTGGGGGCCGGTGCTGGCGCCGGCCATCGGGCGGCTGGAGACGTCGATGATCCGCCGGGCCGCGCGGCTGAGCGCCACCTCGCTGGCCACGCGCGACCTGCTGCGGGTCATCGCCCCCGGCGTGCCCATCGACATGGTGTACGCCGGCGTCCCCGACGAGCTGTTCGACCTGCCCCGCCGCCCGGAAGGGTACCTGCTGTACTTCGGGCGCCTGGACGTCTTCCAGAAGGGGCTGGATACCCTGCTGCAGGCATTCGCCCTTCTCATCCGCCAGCGGCCCGAGTTGGAGCTGCGCATCGCGGGTCGCGGCAAGGACGCCGAGCGGGTGGCGGCGATGTCGCGCGAGCTGGGCATCGACCGGAACGTCCGCATGCTGGGCGCGGTCAGCGAGGCCCAGCGCCAGGCGCTGTTCGCCGGCGCCGCCGTGCAGCTGATGCCGTCGCGCTTCGAAGGCTTCGGCATGGTGGCGGCCGAGGCCATGGCCGCGGGCGTTCCCCTCGTCGCGGCCGCCGCGGGCTCGCTTCCCGAAGTCGTCGACGCGCCCCGCGGCGGCGTCACCGTCCCCGCCGGCGACGCAGCCGCGCTGGCCGCCGCCGCCGCGCGGCTGCTGGACGACCGCGCCGCGCGCGAGGCCCTGTCGGCGTCGGCCCGCGTGTCGGCCGAGCGCTTCCGCTGGAACGCCGTGGCGGCGGACCACCTGCAGTTCATCCACCGAATCGCCGAGGGGCGCCCCGCGTCCCGTTCCCGAGCATCCCGATGAAGAAGACCGCTCCCCCGCCCCGCCGCCCGCCGGTGGGCGCCCCCGCCGAAACCGAGCCCCGGCTGGGCGCCGGCTGGGCCGCCGCGCTCTACTTTGCGCTGGCGCTGCTGTACTTTCTCCCCGCGTTCCTTCCCGGGCGGCACATCTTCGGGACCGACTACACGCAGTCGGGCTTCTTCTACTACGACTTCATCACCCAGAAGACCGGTTCCGGCGGGCTCCCCGAGTGGGTGCCGCACGTGTACGGCGGGCTGCCGCTCTTCTCCAATCCCGGCAGCACCTACTATCCCGTGCGCTGGCTGGCTGACTTCGCCGGCTCCACGCGGCTGTTCTTTCCCCTGCTCTTCTGGATCCAGTTCGGAATTGCGGGCTGGGGGATGTACCTGCTGGGACGCGAGATGGGGTGCCGCGCGTGGGTGGCGTTCGTGGTGGGGCTGGCCTTCCAGTGGACGGGCATCCTGACGTCGTGGGTGTACGCGGGCCACGACGGGCGCATCATCGTGGTCACCCTGGCTCCCCTGCTCTTCTGCTTCCTGCACCGGGGGATCCGCACGGCCGCGGTGGCTCCGTTCGTGGGCGCGGGGGCGACGGTGGGACTGGCGCTGCTCTCCTTCCAGATCCAGAACGCGTACTACCTGCTGCTGGCGGCGGGGGTGTGGTCCGTCTTCCTGCTGGTGTCGCTGCGCGTGCACCGCGAGCCGGCGCGGCTGGGGAAGGTGGCGGCGCTGGGCGTCGCTGCGGTGGCGTTCGGGTTCGTGATGGCGGCCGTCAACTTCCTCCCCTTCCAGGACTACGTCGACAAGTCGCCGCGCGGCATGACGGGCGGACGCGGATACGAGTACTCCACC
>NZ_DATBNB010000673.1 GCF_036554565.1 Longimicrobium sp.
GGAAAATGGGGATGGCTCTCCGGAGCCGTCCAAAACCCTTGGGGACGGCTCCGGAGAGCCATCCCGTTGTCAACTACATCCTTTTGGGCGCCAGAGGCTTGACACCGTGGCTCATAGAAGGATGACAGGATTTTGTGTGGGCGTCGGTCTCGGGACGGCGTGCATCGTAGGTCAGCCGACCCATGCCCGCCCCTGACCCGCACCCGTACCTTCCCATCCGATTCGACCGCGCGTGCATCAGGCCCGCGCATCCAATCAACCGTTACTGATCCCGGAACGAATGTCCCGCATCCTGCTCGTCGAGGACAGCCCCGACCTGGCCGAGGGGCTGCAGCGAAACCTGGAGATGGACGGCTACGAGGTGTCGCTGGCCATGAAGGGCGCCCACGCCCTGGCCCTGGCCACCAGCGACAAGCCCGACCTGATCGTGCTGGATCTCGGCCTTCCCGACCGCGACGGCTACAGCGTGCTCGAAGAGCTGCGCACCCGCGGCGCCACCTGCCCCGTCCTCATCCTTTCCGCCCGCAGCCTGGAAGCCGACAAGCTCCAAGGCTTTCGCCTGGGCGCCGACGACTACGTCACCAAGCCGTTCAGCGTGATGGAGCTGCTGGCGCGCATCTCGGCGCTGCTGCGCCGCGCGCGTGCCGCCGCCGCCCCGGCCGCCGCACCCGGAGCCGCCGAGGTGCCCAAGCCCGCCCCGCTCGCCGACGAGGCCCTGCGCGAGCGCTTCGGACTGACGGCGCGGCAGATCGCCGTCACCCGGCTGCTGGGCGAAGGCTACAGCAACGCCGAGATCGCCAAGCAGCTTTCGGTGAGCTACTTCACCGCGCGAAACCACGTGGAGCAGGTGCTGTCGAAGCTGGGCGTGTCCACGCGCGCCGCGGTGGGCTCCATCCTGTACGGGCAGGGCTGACGGTGGACCTGGGGCGGATGCGGCTGGCGCGGCGGCGGTCCTTGGTGGGGGGACATCTGGGCTCCGGCGTCCTGGCCGTGGCCTCGGCGCTGACCGCCGTCGCCGCGCTGGCGCTGGTGATGGCCGGCGGCTCGCTCCCCCGCTGGGTGGCTCCGGTCACGCTCGCGGCCGCGGCGATCGGACTGGGAGCTGGCGCCTGGCTTCAGCGCCGCGCCGAGCGCGAGGAGCGCCGCGTCCGCCGCGCCGTCGCGGACGGGCTGGCCCACGCGGTCCGCACGCCGCTGGCGCAGGTTCACATGCAGGCCGAGATGCTTCTCGCCGGCCGCACACCGTCGCCTGAGGAGCAGGAGCGTGCGTTGATGAACATCGACGGCGCCGCCCGCCGCCTGTCGCGCGCGGTGGAAAACGCCGTCGCCTTTGCAAGCCTGTCCAACCCCGGCCTGCTCCTCGTCCCCACGACCGTGGACCTCGGCGCGCTGATCGAGGATGCCGCCGCCGACGCCGCCGGCGCCTTCCGCGCACGCGGCATTGTGCTCGACGCCGATCCGCCCTCCGGCCTCCTGATCGACGCCGATCGGCAAGCGCTGCGGCTGGCGCTGGACAACCTGCTGGACAACGCCCTCCAGCACGGCGCGGCGGGGCAGCACGTGCTGTTGGCCGTCGGAGTGGATCGTGGCGGGCGGGCCGTGATCAGCATCACGGACGAGGGCGACGGTGTATCCAAGCGCGACCGGCTGCGCATCTGGCACCCATTCGCCCGTCTTTCCGCGCCGGGCCAGCCGGAGCGGAACGGGGGCCTGGGCCTGGCGATCGTCCGCGCGGTGGCGGAAGGCCACGGCGGCGACGCGTGGGTAGAAGCCGCCCCCCGCGGCGGCGCTCGCTTCTGCATCAGCCTCCCCGCGAGCACCATACCCGCTACTTCCCTGCCCCTCGCTGCGGCACTGTAGTTCCACCGACGAATCCGTGCACGCCCTCCGCCTCGCCCTGGCGGTTGAATTGAAACCGCAGCAACAACGGCCCAAAGTCCGCCTTCGCGGACCGCATCCGCTAGTCGGATGCACAGGGCCATCGGACGTGCAATCCGCCATCCTCAGCCCCAACCCGCACCCCGCGCCAGACCCGCCAGACCCGCCAGACCCGCCAGACCCGCCCGAGCCGCCAAACCCAAAGCACGCCCACACCCCGGCCGTGCGCGCCCAACCCTGTCATCCTGAGCCCCAAGCGCACCCCACTCGCCCGCGCTCCAAACCACGCGGGGCGAAGGATCTAGCTCGGCCGTAATCGTCAGGGCGCGGCAGCGGTCACAAACCCGTGGGCCTCGGTGCGGGACGTGGAGCGTGCACGGCCCCGGGCCCTCCCCATGGCGGTTGAACCCGCGTCTGGAACATCACGAAGTCCGCATGCGCGGATTGCATCCGCCGGTCGGGTGCACAACCCCAACGGACGCGCCGCCCGCCACGCTACGCCACGTGCGCATCGAACAACTCGGCGAGGGCGACCGCGGGGTCGCGGCAGAGCCCGCCATGCACGGCGCCGCACTGCAGCACATCCGATCGGGGCGCGGTGAGCCAGTGGAAGCGCTCCGATGGCGGAAGGAGCGCCACGGGCCCGCCGGCGGATTCCCCGTTGCAGATGGCGGCTAGGGTGTGCAGGTAGCGAGAGAGGAGTTCCACATCCACGTCCCCCACACGTTCCGCCAGTTCCGATGCATCCGTCGCCACGCGGATGCCGAGGAATCCCGCTGTGCGCGCGTGCAGCAGCACGCCGACAGGCACGCAGGTGCCCAGGTGCGGGTGCGGAACCGCGCGCAGGACCGCGAAGCTGTACGCAATCCAGGGAGTCTGTTCGCTCATCGGCGGCTCTGGACGCGGCGGGGGGGCTCGCGCCGCAGCGTCTCACGCGCCTCGATGGCCTGCGCAACGAACGCGCGCGGCGCCCGGATGCGCGTGCACAGGTAGTCGGCGTAGCGGGCGCGCGCCACCTCAGGATCCGGGAACTCGGATGCGATGGCGGGATCCTCAAGAAGCGCATCCGGCAGGCACGCGACGGCGTTGCGGATCACGTGCTCCTCCAGCGCCGACGCGATCTCCGCGTCCGCCGCCTCCAGGTCTCCGCTGATGGCGAGAAGTACGTGGTCCTTGATCAGCGGAAACGCCGTCCGGGTGCGCGCCTCGTCCACGCCGGGCCAGTTGTGCTGGGCGTACAGCGCGGCGCCGTGGTCGATCAGCCACGGCTTGCGATTCCAGATGAGCAGGTTGGGATTGCGTGCGGTGCGGTCGGGGTTGGTGGTGAACGCGTCCAGCCATACGATGCGCGTCGCCAGCTCCGGGCTGATGAACTCCCCCGCGGCCGCCGCCTGGAAGTTGAACGCGCCATCCAGGTAGCGCAGGCCCATGTTGATGCCCACGCTGGCCTTCAGCAGGTCCTGGATCTCGGGATCGGGCTCGCTGCGGCCGAAGTCCGGCAGCACCTCGATCAGCGCGATCTCGGGAACGGGCAGGTTCACCGCGCGAGCGATCAGCCCTACCAGCAACTCGGCCACGAGCGCCTTGGCGCCCTGCCCCGCGCCCCGGAACTTGGCGACGAACAGCCCGCCGCCGTCCGTGTCGACCACGGCGGGAAGGGTGCCCCCCTCGCGCAGCGGCTGCACGTATCGGGTGGCGATGTACACGGGCAGCTGCGTCATCCCGCGGCTCCTGTGGAGATCGGACGATGAGAGATGCGGGGGCGCTTACGCCTGCGGAGCCGAGACGCGGCGCAGGTGCGCATCGAACACGAAAGGTCCGAACGGGAGCACAGAAGCCGCCAGCGCCGCGACAATCCGCCGCAGCGGCCACCGCAACTCGACACTCACCTGGACAACGGCGGCGACATACAGCATGAAGAGGATGCCGTGCATCATCCCCACGACGCGCACCATCTGCGGCATTCCGGCAAGGTACTTCAGCGGCATCGCGACGCCGAGCAGCAGCAGAAACGAAGCGCCTTCCATCGTCCCGACGACGCGAAGGCGGTCCAGCGAGGTCTTGAGCACAGCGTACATCCTGAAACGGGAACCGGTCGACTCACACGCCGCAAAACTATGCGATTCCGCCGATTGCGCCAACCCGCGGACGCGCGACCACCCGGTCGATGAGCAAGGCCAGTGCGATCCCGACGGCGTAGCACGCCACGTCGCTCCACAGGAACCCGAACCCGAGCACCAGCCCGCCGAGGCGCGTGGCGCGAACCGCATCGATCCACGGCGCGTGGTACAGCTGCCCCACCTCGACGACGAGCGCGAACACCGCCGCGCCGACCGCAAGCCCCCGGATTGATGCACGCGGCCAGATCGCCGCAGCCAGCAGGTACACCATCGTCGCCCACAACACGTCACCCGCGTACAACCCAACCGCCGCCGGCAGCGAGCTACGGAACCGGCGGGTCGCGAGCCCGATGACGATCGTCGCGCCCGCTAGGGCCAGGAACACCGCCCGGCTCCGAACAGCTTGGGATAGCACGCGACTAAGGGAGCGCGAACCGCGCGGTGAGTTGGTCTTCGAGCATCTGTAGCTCGGGGTGGCCGATCGTTGTCTTTGTCACGCGTTCAATGTGCCCGTCCAGATGAGAGACGCTGCAGGCGAGAGTCGCCGAGATCACGGCGGATCTCCACCCGGGTTGTACGGTCGCGAGCCACGGCAGCGGAGCCTGAACCGCAACATCATGCTGCTGGACTGCTGCGGCGGGCCCGAAGACAGGTGCCACGATCTGCCACCGCTCCTGGAGCGAGTACGCATGTTCGGTGAGAACGAATGCCCATCGGAAGCCGAACAGGGCGACACCCGCATCACTCATGCGAAGGAGCTTCCCACGATGTGTTTCGGGACCCCGCGACGAATCGTGGATTCCTGTCCCCATTCCCATCGCAACCTTCAGGCGCTCTCGGAGTGCCCTCATCGCCAGCGTCAGAACGTCGGCAGAGGCCAGGAGGCGCTCCGATCGCCAAAACAGCAGGCGTGACGGATACACGTACGAGGTGGCCGGCTCCGCCCGCACTCGGACCGCGCGCCCCGACGGCGCTCTCGCGGTAGCGAGCGGAAGGCACGGTGCCCCGAACTGCTTCATTTCGGTGGCTTGGGAGCTTCGAAATGCCAGCGTGGCGGTCTCCGGCGGTATCGAACGCGTCAGGAGGACATAGCCGCGATCTTTCGCGTCGGACGCTGGCACATCGCGGTGGGGCAGAATGAAAACGTGCCCAGCGGGGCGGGGCGTCGTCTCGGTAAAACGGAGTCCCGACGGCATCGTTCGAGAGCGGGTCGGCGAGTGGCGAGGACGGGTGCGAACCACGAAGGTGGAAATGCGAAGGCCGGGAGAGCACCTCCCGGCCTTCTACAGCGCGTGTCTGACACCGGATTATTCGATGTCCTTGTAGTGCTCCGCGATGAATTCACGCATCTGCAAGCCGCTCTCCACCTGTGCCTCCAGGAAACGAGCATGCTCGTCCGCAGCACGCTTCTCCTCGCGAACCGCTCGAGCGGGGGCGTGGGGAACGGCGGGTCGCCTGGTGTTGCTCGGCTTCGGCTTCTGCGAAGATCGTGTTTTCATCGAACCTCTCTAACACGCGTTGATGATCGAGTCTAAACGTGCGGAGCGTAAATGTCAAAGGCCTCGAAGTACCGTAACATACGAGGATGCTCGCCGCTCAGCGTTTGGTGACGATCCGCATTCCGTTTGCCGCGATGCCATTCTTTGGCGGCTCGGGTTTGGGAGGCGCCGGCTTGGGAGCGGGCTTCGCCTCCGGCCTGCGCGGCTCCGGCTTCCCTGCCCCGGCGGGACGCTGCCCGGCTCCGGGCTTCGTGGCGCCCGGTGACTTCATCGACAGGGCGATGCGGTCGCGGGGCACGTCAACCGACATCACGCGCACGTTCACCCGGTCGCCCACGCGGACGATGTCGGCCGGGTCTTTCACGAAGCGGTCGGACAACTCGGACACGTGCACGAGGCCGTCCTGGTGCACGCCCACGTCCACGAAGGCACCGAACGCCACGACGTTGGTCACCGTGCCCTGCAGCGTCATCCCCTCCTTGAGGTCCGCCACCGTCTGCACGTCGTCGCGGAAGGCGGGCGCCTCGAACTGCTCGCGCGGGTCGCGGCCCGGCTTCTTGAGCTCGGCGACGATGTCCTCCAGCGTCGGCAGGCCCACGCCGTCGCCCACGTACTGGGACAGGTCCACACGCGAAACCGCGGCCTCGTTCCCCACCAGCGTCGTCATGTCTACCGACAGGTCGCGCGCCATCCGCTCCACCAGCTTGTAGCGCTCGGGATGCACGGCAGACGCGTCCAGCGGGTGCGCGCCGCCGCGGACGCGCAGGAAACCGGCGGCCTGCTCGTACGTCTTCGGCCCCAGCCCCGCGACCTTCTTGAGCAGCTCGGCGCGCGAGCGGAAAGGGCCCTCCTGGTCGCGTTGCGCGACGATCCGCTGCGCGACGGTGGGGCCGATACCCGCCACGTACGACAGCAGCGCGGGCGAGGCCGTGTTCAGCTCCACGCCCACGCGGTTCACGGCCGACTCCACCGTCTCGTCCAGCCGCCGCTTCAGGCGCGTCTGCGACACGTCGTGCTGGTACTGGCCCACGCCGATGGACTTGGGATCGATCTTCACCAGCTCCGCCAGCGGGTCCTGCAGGCGGCGGGCGATCGATACCGCCGAGCGCAGCGTAAGGTCCAGCTCCGGCAGCTCCTCGCGCGCCAGGTCCGACGCGGAGTAGATGGACGCGCCCGCCTCGTTCACCATCACCACGGCCGGGCGCGGGTCCACCGACACCTCGCGGACAGCGTCCTTGCACAGCTTGTCGCTCTCGCGGCTCGCGGTCCCGTTCCCCACGGCGACGAGCTCCACGGCGTGCTTGTCGATCAGCCGCGCCAGCTCCCGCCGCGCGCGGTCTTCCTGGTGCAGGTACACGACGCCGGTCTCCAGCAGCGCCCCCGTGCGGCTGACGACCGCCAGCTTGCACCCGGTGCGATAGCCGGGATCCACGCCCAGCACGGTGCGTCCGCCCGCTGGCGGCTGAAGGAGCAGCGCCTCCAGGTTCTTGCCGAAGATGGCGATGGCCTCCTCGTCGGCCCGCGTCTTCAGCTCCATCCGGATCTCCACCTCCACCGACGTCGAGATCAGCCGCCGGTACGCATCCTCCACCGCCAGCCCCATCTGCTCCGGCGCGCGGTGCCCATCCAGCCACTTCCGCCGCAGCGTGCCCACGATCGCCTCGTCGGGCGCCACGATGCGCGCCGTGAGGAACCCCTCCGTCTCCCCACGGCGAACGGCGAGGATGCGGTGGCTGGGCAGGTCCTTCACCGGCCCGCTGAAGTCGTAGTAGTCCTGGAACTTGCTGACCTCCTTCTCCTTACCACGTGCGGCCTTGCTCTCCAGCACGCCCTTGGCGCGCACCTGGTCGCGCACGTGCTGGCGGGTGGGGGCGTCCTCCGCGATCCGCTCCGCCACCACGTCCCGCGCCCCGGCCAGCGCATCGTCCGCCGCCGCGATGCCCTTCTCCGCGTCCACGAAGGACGATGCGCGAGCCGACAGCTCGCGGTCGCTCGTCTGCCCCGCCCACAGCAGCTCCGCCAGCGGCCCCAGCCCGCGCTCCAGGGCGATGGTGGCGCGCGTCCGCCGCTTGGGCTTGTACGGGAGATAGAGGTCTTCCAGCACCGACTTGGTTTCCGCGCGGTCGATGGCGGCTTTCAGCTGCGGCGTGAGCTTGCCCTGCTCGTCGATGGACTTGAGGATGGCGGCGCGGCGCTCGTCCATCTCGGCCAGGTACTCGTGGCGGTCGCGGACGTCGCGAAGGTGCACCTCGTCCAGCTCGCCCGTGGCTTCTTTGCGGTAGCGGGCGACGAACGGAATGGTGTTGCCGGCGAGCAGAAGCTCCAGCGCGGCGGAAACCTGCGGCGCGCGGAGCCCCAGCTCGGCGGCGATCTTTTCGGCGTACGGCACGGCAGTACGAAAGTGCGAAGTGCGAGAGTGCGAAAGTGGAGAGAAAGGTAAGGCCGTGGCGGGAGGCGGTCCACGATTGACAAACGCGCCACGACGCTGCTGACGGCCGTCCGGCGCGAACCTCGCATGGACACGCGGCGATGGTGTGCGCAACCGCGCGCGCCGGAGAGAGTTATGGTTGGGAGTGAGAATGGCGGACGATACGGGGATCTACAAGTTCGGCGCGCTGGTGTGCGGTTCGTTTATCGTCCTGACCGTGGCGACGGCCCAGTTCGGGCGGGGTGAGCAGCGTCCGGCCGTGGTGAAGCGCGATCCCCCGGCGCAGGTGCGGACGGCACTGACGAGCGCCAAGGCGGCGCGCACCTCCCGCGGAACGCTGGTCTGCACCCCGCAGGGCGGCACGCGTCCGCTGGGCGATGAAGTCCACGAAAGCTCCGGCGTCGCCGTCAGCGGCGCCCACGCGGGAATCTTCTGGACGCACAACGACTCCGGCGATCCGCTGCTGTACGCCATCGACGCGCAGGGGCGCATGGCAGGCACGGTTCGCGTCACGGGCGCGCAGGTGCAGGACTGGGAAGACGTTTCGCGCGCCCCCTGCCCCGGCGGCAACTGTCTGTTCGTGGCCGACATCGGCGACAACCAAGCCAAGCGGCCGTTCGTGACCGTGTACCGCGTCCGCGAGCCCGCGCCGAGCGACACCGCGTCCGCCCCGGCCGAAGCCATCCGCCTTCGCTATCCCGACGGTGCGCAAGACGCGGAGGCGATGTTCGTCTTGAACGGCGCCATCCACATCGTCACCAAGGGCGAAACGGGCCCCATCGCCGTCTATCGTGCCCCCGTCAGCGCCGCACCGGGCGAGCCGTCCACGCTGGAGCGCACCCGCAACGTGACGCCCGACAAGGTGAAGCGCTCCGAGCGCATTACCGGCGCCGACGCCAGCCCCGACGGCCGCTGGGTAGCCATGCGCACCTTGGACGACGTGGTGATCTACGCGGCTGCGGAGCTCATCGGATCGGCCCCGCTTGCCCCCCGCCGCGTCAGCGTGAAGTCGCTCGGCGAGAAGCAGGGCGAGGGGATTGGCTTTACGCCGGACGGCTCGCTGGTGCTCACCAGCGAGGGCGGCAAGAAGGAGGATGCGGCCACCTTCGCCCGCCTCGGCTGCACCCAGTCCTGACCGAAGGCGCCCAAGAACGCAAATCGGCGCGCCTCCGAAGCAATGGAAGCGCACCGAAACATCGAAGTGTACCCCCTCTCCCACGCTGTTTGTGGGAGAGGGTGGACGAGCCTAAGCGAGGACGGGTGAGGGCCCCACGGCAGCCGAGGCCTCGGTCACGGAGACCGCTGCCGCGCCCTGACTTGTACGTGCCCCACGCTAGATCCTTCGCCGCGTGAAGTCCGGCATGCGGGCCAATGCCGTGCGCCTGCGCCTCAGGATGACAAATTTCCGCGGATCAAGGACTTCAGCGGCGCACGCAGGAAAACGCGGAGCGCTCCCGTTCAGGACCTGCGCGGAAGCGCGGCCCGCCGCCCCCGCGAGCCGATGCGCGCGCCCACGGCCGCCGCGATCATCTGCACCAGCAGCCCGCCCGCGGCGACGGCAGGGGACACGTCGTTCCACGCGGCCGCGTCCAGCGCCTCGCCCACCAGGTTGGCCACCAGCCACACCACGATGGAAAACAGCCCCATCGCCACGCCGTGAAGGATGGGCGCCGCGCCCACCCGCGCGCCGGTAAAGAATCCGCCCAGCGTAAACCCCACCAGCAGCGCCGCCAACGTCAACGGCCCGGCGGAGCGAGAGCCCTCCACGATCAGGCCCAGCGCGTTCAGCGCCACAAGGACCAGCGAGGCCACGGCCACGCTCACGAACCATCCAAAACCCACCCACGAGGGGCGAACGTTCTCCAGGTGCTCGGTGTGCATCAGGCGGTCACAAGCTCGTCGGCGAAATCGAACTGGCAGGGCTGAAAGCTCCTGCGGTGATGCGGCGTAGGGCCCAGCCGGTCCAGCGCGTCCAGGTGCTCGGGCGTGCCGTACCCCATGTTCCGCTCCCACCCGTACTGCGGATACCGGGCCGCCAGCCTGGCCATCAGCCGGTCGCGGGTCACCTTGGCCACGATTGAGGCCGCGCTGATGCAGTGCACGCACCCGTCGCCGCCCACGAACGCCGTGTGCGTCTCCGTCCCCAGCTCCGGCACCGCCAGCCCGTCCACCAGCAGGTGGTCGGCTCCCCCCAGCCGCGCGATGGCCCGCTGCATGGCCAGCGCGGTGGCCCGGCGGATGTTGATGCGGTCGATCTCCCGGCACGACGCCGCGCCCACGCCGTAGACGAGCGCCGTCTGGATGATCTTCTGATACAGGTCCAGCCGCCGATCGGCGTTCAGCTTCTTGCTGTCGGCCACGCCCTCGATCCAGCAGTCGCGCGGCAGGATGACGGCCGCGGCGACGACGGGACCCGCCAGCGGCCCCCGCCCCACCTCGTCGATGCCGGCGATGCGGATCATCCCGCGGTCCCAGAAGCCCCACTCGGTCGCCAGCAGCTTGCGCAGCCGCTGCGGCGTCGGCTTGCGCTTGCGGGTGGTCTTGGCGGATTTCCGCTTGGCGGCAGGCATGCGGGAAAGTGCGTGAGTGCGGTAGTGCGGAACGACTTGCGCGGACGATAAAACAATCGGCCGATGTGCACAACGGGCGCGGGCCGGGTCTGGCCCGGAACCTGAACCCGGGGCAGATTGCGAATCGACAGGCGCGCGCCAGCGAAGCCGCCCCATTCACCCGGACCCGCACGAGCGATGGACGTCCGCGAGCACGATCTGCCCGGCGTGGGAAAGAAGTTCGCCGTCACCACCAACGACGGCGACCGGCTCACCATCATCATCCACAACTCGGGGCACCGCGAGATCTACTTCTTCGAGCGGGGCGAGGACTACCCGGCCTACGCCGTCCGCATGGAAGACTCCGAGGCCCGCAAGCTGGGGGCGATCCTGGGCGGCGCCTTCTTCCAGCCCGTGATGGCCGAGTCGATGGACGTCGTCTTTTCGCAGCTGTCCGTCGAGTGGATGAAGACGGGCTCCAGCTCGCCGCTGATCGGCAAGAGCCTGCTGGAAGCCCGGGTCCGCGAGCGCACGGGGGCCAGCGTCATCGCCATCCTCCGCAACGGCCAGGCGATACCCAACCCCCAGCCCGAAGACCGCATCGCGCCGGACGACACGCTGATGGTGGTGGGCGACCGCGAGCAGGTGGGGCGCTTCGGCGACCTGCTGCGCGGGCCCGGCCGCGACGGATAGGCGATGCACGGGGAGTTTCTCCTGGGCGCCGGCGCCGTCCTGGCGGCCCTGGCGCTGGCCGGCCTGCTCTTCGACCGGCTGCGGCAGTCCGTCATCCCCGCGTTCATCCTGCTGGGAATGGCCATCCGCCCGCTGGACGTGGACGCGCACCTGGTGGAGGTGCTGGCGACGCTCGGCGTGGTGCTGCTGCTGTTCTTCATGGGGCTGGAATTCTCCGTCGGCGCGCTGCTGCGCGACCGGCGGCGGATCGTCCGCAACGGCGGCATCGACCTGCTGGTGAGCTTTCCCGTGGGCTTCGTCGGCGGATTGTGGATCGGCGGCGGATGGACGGGCGCGCTCCTGATGGGTGGCGCCTTCTACGTGTCGTCCAGCGCCATCATCGCCAAGAGCACCATCGAGATGCGCCGCTCGGCCAACCCCGAGACGGAGGTGGCGCTGGGCGTGCTCGTGTTCGAGGACCTGTTCATGGCGCTGTTCCTGGCCCTGCTCTCCGGCGCCGTGCTCTCGGCCGAGCCCAGCGCCGGGGCCGCGCTGTGGGGGATGGGCAAGGCCGTGGCCTTCTTCGCGGCCGTCGTGGGGCTGGCGCTGTACGGGCGGCGCCTGCTGGACCGCGTGTTCGACCTGGACAATGACGACCTGTTCCTGCTGTTCACGGGCGGCGTGGTGCTCCTGCTCTCGTGGGGCGCGCTGGCGGCGGGGCTGTCCGAGGCCATCGGGGCGTTCCTGGCGGGGCTGCTGCTGGCGGAGACGGAGCACAAGGAACGCGCCGAGCGGCTGTTCGGCCCGCTGCAGGGGCTGTTCGCGGCGGTGTTCTTCCTGGGATTCGGCCTGTCGCTGGACCCCGCGTCATTCGCGGGGGTCTGGCCGTACGCACTGGTCTTGGCGGTGGCGGGAACCGCGCTGAAGATCGCTTCGGGAATGTGGATCGGTCGGCGCGACGGCTTGCCCAAGCGCAACGCCCTTGCCCTGGGGCTGACGCTGGTCCCGCGCGGCGAGTTCTCCATCCTGCTGGCCGGCATCGCCGTGACCGCGAACCGGGAGGCGGTCGGCGCCACCATCGCGCTTCTCGTCCTGGCCCTGTCGCTGGTGGGCACGGTGGGGCTGCGGTTCGCGCCGGAGATCGCCCGCTGGGTGTATCCGCGCAAACCCGGGCGCTCGCTGGAGGAGCGGGGCTTCTCCCCCGCCCTCGCCGCCTTCGACGAGGCGGGCGACACCAATCAGCGGTAGGCGCCGCTCCGTTCGACACGGGACGGAAGGCGAACGGCCGGGACGACCTCTTCGTCGTCCCGGCCGTCTGATTTCGCCAGCAGGCTCAACGCGTCACTGCACGGTGATCGTAACCCGGGTAGACCCGTGCTGCGCACCGTCCTTGTCCACCACCCACAGCCGCGCCGTGTACGTGCCCGGCGCCGCGTAGGCGTGGCCCTGGGCCGGAAGCGCGCCCTGTGCGCTGGCGCTGGTCCAGGGGGTGACCGCGCCGTCACCCCAGGTGATCCGCCAGTTCCAGGGGCCGTCCAGCGTGCCGGAGTCGGTGAAGCTGGCGTCGAACGCCACGCTGCCGCCCGGGGCGATGGTCGTCGGGCTGGTCGCGGTGAGCTGGGCGACGGGCACCGCGTTGGAAACGGCGAGCTCGCCGGTGTACTCGCGGATGGCCCCGTCCTTGTCCTTCACGCGAGCCTTCACCGACACGGTCCCCTGGTCGGGGCGCCCCGGACAGGTGCCCGTGAGCGACGAAGAGTAGGCTCCGAACCCGCTGCCGCAGTTGATGGCCACGGTCAGCGTCGCGCGGTCGGTGATCCCCTGATCCGCCACCGAGCCGAAGCCGAGGGTGAACGGGCGTCCCTCGACCGCCGCGCCGGGCATGTAGAAGCCTCCCCAGGGGCGGGCGTTGCGAACTTCGGCCGTGGCCGTGGCCGTGTCCGCCAGCCCGCCGGGATCGCGAACGATCAGCCGGACCTCGTACAGCCCGTTGTCGTCGTACCGCTTGCTCGGCGCAGGCACGTTCGAGGTGGTCCCGTCGCCGAAGGTCCACTCGTACGTCAGCTTGTCGCCGTCTACGTTGCTGATGGTGGGGGTAAACCGCACCGCCGCGCCTTCGTAGGCCAGGTAGGGGGAGATGGAGGTGATCTCCGGAGCGGTCTCCGTCCAGACGGGGGCCCACCGGATGGCCTGGTTGCGCCCGGTGCCGGCGACCTGGCGGCTGTTGTTGATGATCAGTCCGTGGTGGGCGGGAACGCCGTAGTAGTCGGCCGTGCCGGCCAGCTCGCGCATCCCGCCGCCCTGCGTCCAGATGAACGCGCGGGTGCTGGTCGAGGAGGTCCACGACCAGCCGGTCACGTCGCCGCCGTCGTTGATGTCCCTCGCCGCCGCCCTCGTGCCGCCCAGGGTTCCCAGGTCCTGCACGCCGCCGGCTGCAGTCCAGCGGACCGCGCGCTCCGCGCCGCCGATGTACAGCCATCCCGCGATCTCGCCGCGCGAGTTGATGGCCACGGGCCGGATGGCGTAGCCGCCGGGATGCGTGATCACACGCGGCGGGGCCCCGGGTGAGTGGATTACGGCCCCCAGCTGGCCGTCGCTTACCAGCACCTGCGCGGCGTCGTTGACGTCCACGGCCTCGCTCGCCACGCCCGGCGCCGAGCCCAGGTCCTGCAGGCCTCCGCCGGCGGTCCACCGGAACGCGCGCTTCACGCCGTCGGCGGCGTTCGCCCATCCCACCACCACTCCCGTGTTGTTGACCGCCACGGCGAAGCTCTCCCTCCCGCCGAAGGTGCCCAGGTTCACCATCGTGCCGCCGGGCGAGTGGATGAACGCGCGGCGCAGGTCCTCGCCGTCCGCGGTGCGCGGCAG
>NZ_DATBNB010000674.1 GCF_036554565.1 Longimicrobium sp.
ACGGATCCAGACGCTCGCCGAGCAGGAGCCGGACTACGCCGGCCAGCTGCGGAGCGCATTCATCACCCTCCAATCCGCCGAACACGAGTTCCGCGCGCGGATCGAGGCGTATCCCACCCTGGAGGAATACGTAGACGACATGCGCCGGACCGGCCTGTCCAGGGCCATGCAGCGCATCCTGCACGACATCGCCCCCGAGTCCATCGACGACGAGGTGAAGGGCGCGCAGCAGGAACTGAACGCGGCCTACGCCCGGGCGCGAGGCGCGTTCGAGGAGATGAGCCCCGAGCTGGACGGCGACATCCTCCGCTTTACCCACGAGCTGGGGCAGATGCGGCTCGACGAGCTGTATCGTACGCTCGAGGAGCAGCAGGCGCGCAACGAGACGCTGCTGGAAGACGAGGACCGCCGGCTGATCGAGCAGCTGATGCTGCGCGACGTGGTGGATGCCATCCGCGAGGCCATCCGCAACACGCGCCGCTGGGTGAGCGACATCAACGGCATTCTCGGCCGGATGCAGCTGTTCAAGGGCGGCATCATGCGCCTGCAGTGGGACGTGCGCACCCGCGAGGCCACGGACGCGTTCGATCCGCGGCGGCTGGACGACCTGCTCACGCAGCGCGGCATTGCCCTGGACGAGGCGCGGCGCGAGGAGCTGCTGGAGATCTTCCGCACGATGGTGGCCGACATCCGCCGCCGGAACCGCGAGCGCGAACTGCTGGAGGACTATCGCACGGCACTGCTGCGGATGGTGGATTACACGCAGTGGTACACGCTCACCGTGCAGCGCAAGGACGAATCCGGCCGATGGATTCCGCTCACCAGGCGGCTCTACGGCCAGGGAAGCGGCGGCCGGCGCACGCTGGACCTGCTGCTGCCGTTGATCGCGGCAGTGAGCGCGCGACTGCAGTCCGCCGACCGCGCCGCGCCGCGGCTGGTCGGCTTCGACGAGGCCTTCGCCGGCGTGGACGACCGCAACGCGGCGGAGATCTACGCGCTGCTCACGGAGCTGGACTTCTGCTGGATCATGGCGACGGAAAAAGCCACCGCGCTGGGGAAAGAAGTGCGCGGCTCCGCCACCTACGAAATGCTCACGGACGGGAGGACGGTCGCACCCACGCTGAGCCTGTGGGATGGCCTGCGCCGCTACGAGTTCATCGGCGACGAGTTGCTGGGGATGGAAACTTCATCGCGCGGATCAATGGAGACGGAGCATGCACCCTGACCTTCAACGCGACCTGCTCGAACTCCTGCGCGAGCCGGCTCTCGAACGCCTGCTGGAGGCGCTGCACGCGTCCCTCGTAAAGCACGGAGAGCCCAGAGGCCGGGTTGAGATCCGCGACGACGACGAGGCGCATGCGCTTCAGGGGATCATCGGCAAACGGTTCACACCCGGGAAAAAGGCGTCGGTTGCGGAGATCGACAGAATGCTCCGCGAGAACACGCGGTTCAGCTGCTCGCTCGCGGACGCGGTGAGAATGTACCGCGGTGGCGGGCCCATCGTGCGGCCCAAGGTAGTCAAGGCACAGGCCGCCGCTGCGCGGGAGCAAGCCGTCCGCCGCTGTTTCGAGCAGGTCGCCGGGCTTGGACTCTCTGCGCAGGCCTATTCCCGCGTGATCGGTTGGATGCACGCCGCGGAGATGAACCTGCGGAAGAAGGCGGGAGCTTGGGGCGAACAGCCCCTCCTGGACGCCGTTCGCGCCGTGGCGCTGGCTTTCGGCCGCATGCCGGAGCGGAACGGACCACCCGTCTACCTTGCGGAGTTGGCGGCGCAGATTACGGGAGACGCCAAGGCATTCGACGCCACCCAACCCGCGGGAAGACTACTCCTGCGCGCGTTGGCGTACTACCACCGCGATGTCGCCGCGCGCGAGAAACCCGGAAGCGCAGCGTGGAAGACTGCCCTGCTCACCGAAGCGGGCATTGCCCGGGACCCCATCTCCGTACACGTGGACACGTTCGGCCTTACCGGAGACACGCCGTATCTGCGCGAACTCCGCCGCGCCGCGCTGACGCGGTCGATGAACCTCGACAATCTCGTCGCCATCGCCGACGATGTACGAGCCTGGAACGGGGTTGCATTCGTCGTAGAGAATCCCACCGTTTTCGCGGCCCTCACCAACACGGTCCGCAGGCTGTACCGCGCGGAGAACCACCCCACGCTCGTCTGCACCAACGGCAACCTGAACCCGGCCGACTGGAAGCTCCTGGAGGCACTTTGCGCCACTGGCGCGCTCCTCTTCTACAGCGGTGACTTCGACGTGCGAGGCCTCGGTATCATGACCGGCCTCCTGAACCGGTACCCTGAAGCCGCGAGTCCCTGGCGGATGACCCCGGACGATTACGTCGCCGCCCTGCGGGACGGCTCGACAGCCCTGGATTCCGCCGGCCTGGAGAGGGTGAAAGCCGTGTTTCCCGATCTGGTGGCGAAGATGACCGAGCGCGGACAGGCGGCGCACCATGAAGCCCTGATTCGCAGGTTCGAGGATGACCTGGACCGGTGGGTGCGCAGGGGAATCACCCCACCGCGCCGCGGGGAGGGCCCGCGAAGTTCATCGGCGGCCGGAATCAGGCCGTAAGAGAGGTGGGCGGATGAGATGCCCGCGCGCAACGAGAGCGCTGCGCCGCACGTGTCATGCGCGAGTTCTACATCTAGGCCCTGCCGGCGAGCGGGGGACGCCTGGCGTCCATTTTCGCTCAGAGGCGCACCGTGCCGTGTCTGCCCGTGTCGTAGGCCCGCCGCTCCTCTGGGAGGAGTACCTGGCTGCTGAATCGGTTGCGTTCGTCGCACCGCCGCACCGGAGCGGGCCTGTTCGGACGTGTAGGATTCGTTCGGCGTCAGAACGGAACGCCGCTGGACCGGCGGTGAAGACGCAGTCGAACCGCGAGAGGCGGCGGCCTGCGGCGGCGAGGCTTGGGTTCATCCACCCGAGCACCTCGATGGCACGCGCGTGCCAGCGAACCGGATTTCGGTCCCAGATGGGTTGGTGATGAGCGACGAGGTTCCGGTAGTCTCTGATATCGATCAGCGCACTCCGGATCCCCGCTCCGCTTCTGGCCGGCAGTCGCTCCGGGGAAAGCACGTGCGGGAGATGCCGTTGCTCAGCAGCGGAGCGTGAGCCACTTTCCTGCATCGCCGCGCGACGTCTCCTGAACATCTACGCATGACCAACAGGCCCACGGGGTGGAATCGCTTCCTCTCCACGCTCAGGAGAGAGATATCCGCCGCCGCCCTGGAGTCGTACCGGCGTGCCGGCGGGCCCGTGTTCGAACTCCAGGAGTGGGTGGAAAATGGGCGCCTGGAGTGCCGGATCGACGGCGTGGACCCGTGGTCGGTGCCCCCCGCCACGCGCCAGGCATGGATCGCCGCGTGGAACGCGTTCGTTCTCCAGACCCTGGGCAGCGAACTCCTGGAGGGCGACTACAGGCAGGCGCCGGCCACGGCGGGGTTCGTGCCGCGGAGCACGGCCGAGCAGGCGCTCGGCTACTTTCGCGAGGTGGAACGGTGGGTAAACCGCGCGCAGCAGGCGCGCGCCAACCCGGAGTACCGGCTGGATGCCGACGTTCCGGCGCCGCTGCCCAGCTGGCGCCCGGCCGCGCCCATGTCGGCCGCGCACGTGGCTAGCCTGGTCGCCGCCCTGCAGGTGATCGCGAACCACGCCCGCGAAGCGATGGCCTTTCTGCCCGCGGAATCGCCGCCGGAGGAGACGCGCCGGTCGCAACTCAACGTGCTGCGGCAGATCCACGCTTCGGCCGAGGCGCGGGTCCGCTACGTCGAAGACCTGGCGGCGGGAGAGCCCGTGCCCGACATCCGGTCGCGCGCCGGGGTCCATGCCCTGGGAGCCATCGCGCAGCTGCACGCGCTGGGACAACTGGCCGCCGATCCGGAACGTGCCACGGTCGCGCCTCCACTGCCCCCGGTGCCGGCAGCGCCTGTCGCAGCACCCGGGAACGCGCTGCCCGCAGGCAGCGTCGCGGCACGCAAGAAAGCGCCGCCGGCACGGGTTCGTCAGCACCAGGACGCGGCCGGGCGGTCCGTCGTGGAACATGCGGACACGATCGCATTCACGGGCACGCTTCCCGGCCCCGCCACGTACCAGGCGCGGATCGGGCAGGTGCGTGACCGCCGATCGGTCAGGTGGCGCCTGGATGTGCGCTCATCCACCACCACCAACGCGCTCGGGCTGAAAGCGGCTGCCCTTTCCCTGCGTTGTGATGGCGGACAACCCGTAACGCTCCGGGCCAGCTGGGGCGCTCGCAAACGACCGCTCCCGAACCAGTCCGAGACGATCGAGGAAGCCGCCGAGTTCACCATTCCCACGGCAGTCATGGATCAGCTGCGCGTCGCGATCACGGTGGAGCTCTCGCTGGAGTTCCGGAATGCCATCCTGGACCTCGATCCGGTGACCGCACGCGCATTTCAGCACCACTGCGACTCGTTCGCCCGCGCGGTGTCGTAACGCCTCCTCCAGCTCACACAGTGGGCCGATCATCACCCAGCCGCGGCTCCCGTACTGTTTCTTCAGGAGTGGCCTGCGTGCACGGCGCAGGTCCGGGACGGGCCGGCTCTCTCCTCGAGAATCGGGCAAAGCCCTTGACCCTCACGTAACGTGATCCCTTACAGTGTACATCGGGGGTCCGGTGCGTGTGTCTTTTCAGGGAGCTTGCAATGGCCTACACGGTCAAGGAAGTCGCCGGGATGTCGGGGATCAGCGTGCGCACGCTTCACTTCTACGACGAAACCGGCCTGCTGAAGCCCGCCTCCCATGGAACGAACGGCTACCGCTACTACGAGGAGGCGCAGCTGCTCACGCTGCAGCAGATCCTGTTCTATCGCGAGCTGGGTTTCGGCTTGAAGCAGATCAAGGAGGTCCTGAGCCGCCCCGAGTTCGAGAGTGCGGACGCCCTGGAATCGCACCGGAAGATCCTGCAGAAGAACGTCGCGCGGACGCGCAGGTTGATCGACACGATCGACAGGACTCTCGAGCACCTGAAAGGGGGGACGGCCATGCAGAGCGAGGAGATGTTCGCCGGCTTCAACGTGGCGGCCGGCGAGGACCGGTTCGGTGAGCAGGTGTTGCTGGGTGGCGAGCCGAACGACTGCAAGGTGTCGTCGCGCGACACCGGCGGCGCCATGTGCATCTTCGAGTTCACCGGCAGCGGCGGCGGCCCCCGCCACCTGCACCACGATCAGGACGAGTGGATCTACGTGCTGGCGGGCGAGGTAGAGCTACACATCGGGGAGCAGCAGCTTCGCCTGGGCCCGGGGGAAAGCGCCTTTCTCCCGCGCGAGGTTCCCCACGTCTGGGTGTTCGTGAGCGGCCGGCCGGGCAGGATCCTCAACGTGTACCAGCCGGCGGGCGCCATGGAGGAGTTCTTCCGCGAGTTGGGCACGTACGTGGAAACGCCCGTGCACGAGGCCCTCTCGATCGATGGGCTGCGCCAGCTGTTTGCGTCCCACGGCATGAAGCTCGTGGGGCCCCCGCTCTACTGGGACGAGTATCTGGCGGGCAGATAGGCGAGTTCGCCGGAAAGCCACTGTCTTGACCGTCGGCGCGTGTCGCGGGTAGCTTCGCATGGACTGGCCAGACGGCGAGCTGGGTATCAGCCGCAGAGGATCTTCCTGCACCGATCCGCAACACATCCGATGATTCTTCGCTCCGTCGTCACTGTGCTGGCCCTCGCGTTCTCCGCCTCCGCCGCCGCAGCGCAGCAGACGGAGGTGCTGCCCGGGGCGCGTATCCGCGTCACGCAGCCCGTCTTCATCGACGGAGTCGACATCGGCCGCGTTCACCGGCCGCAGGTGGGCACCCTGGTCAGCGTCGACAGCGCGTCGATCACCGCGCTGTTGGAGAAGGATGGAACGCTCCTGACGCTGCCGTTCAGCGCCATCAACCGCCTGCAGGTCAGCCAGGGCTCGATCTCCGGCACCAGCGGCAGCATTCATGGCGTGCGTAAGGGAGCGATGATCGGCGGCGGGTTCATCGCGGTGGTTTACGGGGTCGCGTATCTGATTCAGGTCGGCAACGACAAGAACAGGAGAGCGAACTGCATACACACGCCAGAGTACTGCGCCAGAATCCAGAGAATGGAGCCCGAGTTGCCCTACCTGGTTCCCGCGCTGGTGGGAGGCACCATCGGCGGCGCAGCGATCGGGTTCGCACTGGGCTCGCACGACCGGGAGGCATGGGAGGAAGTGCGCCCTCGCTCCTTGCGCCCCGTCGCCGGGCCGAGCGAACTCAGCCTGAGGGTTTCGCTGCGCTTCTGAACATGACGGTGCAGCGAATCCGGACCCGGCGCCGCGGACGGCTTCCGCGGCGCCGGCTTCGCTTCATGCCGGCAGCCGCCGCACCACTCCGCGGTGGTCTGCTTCCTGGTCATCGTGCGCCTCCATCTTTCTATTGCCCTCGGCACGGGCCGCCGTCTATCTTCGCGTGAGGCTGACCATGCCCTGCCACCGCGCATCAGCCGCGGAGGATGCTCCCCCACCCTCCCGATACATCCCAATGATCCTCCGCTTCGCCGCCATCGTGCTGGCGCTCGCCTGCACCGCCTCCTCCGCTGCCGGGCAACTGACGCAGGTGCAGCCCGGCACTCGTATCCGCGTGACGCAGCCCGTCTTCGTCGACGGCATCCCCATCAACGAGATTCACCGGCCGCAGGTGGCCACGCTCGTCAGCATCGACAGCGCTTCGATTACCGCGCTGCTGGAGAGGGGCGACACGCTGTTGACGCTACCGTTCAGCGCCATCCGCCGCCTGCAGATCAGCCAGGGTGCCCAGTCCGCCAACCGCGGCCGCATTCAGGGGATGCTCAAGGGCGCGCTCATTGGCGCGGGGTTCGGCGCGGTGATTCACTACGCGGCGAAGCGGACCGGCGCTCTCGAGGAATGCGAACTTTCGAACGACCCGGCCATCGTCCAAACTTGCAGGTACACGGGGCCGCACGTAGGTCTCACGGTCGCGGGCGCCGCCATCGGAGGCGCGGCCATCGGCTTCGGATTTGGCTCACGGCAGCGGGAGGCATGGCAGGAGGTTTTGCCTGAGTCGCTCCGGATGGTCCCCGGCCCGAGCGACCTCAGCCTGAACGTTTCGCTGCGCTTCTGACTTGAGAGATTCTTCAGGTCGCCCGGTCGTCGACCTGGTGGATTCGACGAGTTGCGCTGAGCCCTTGAACGAACAGCGGCGCCGCGGGGCAGACTCCCCGCGGCGCCGTTGCCGTTCACCCGGCCAGCCGCCGCACCACTTCCATTGCGCCCTTCTTGTAGACGTAGCAGCGTGCGGTCGCCTGCCGACCTTCGTTGCCGTAGGAGATGATGGCTCCGTCGTGAAGCTCCTCGGCCGCGCCACTGGAGCAGAGGCCTCGCCCGTCACGTAGCCGTAATCCTGAGGTCCGACGACGGAACTGGCGCAAAGTTGGACGGAAGATTATGCTTGGGCGAGTGTTCACGCTGAATACAAGTAGAGCGGGCTGGGTGAATGTCACCCAGCCCGCTCTCCGACTTCCGATGTCCTCCGGGGAACCTGCAATGCAGGCGCAAATCCGAAGGCTCACACGTTCATATATGCGAGCCCACCGGCCGAACGTCAACCCCTCACCAAGATGGATAGCGCCGCAGGTTCGCTCGGCCGCGGCACCGGTGCCGTTCACCCCGCCAGCCGCCGCACCACCTCCATCGCGCCCTTCTTGTAGACGGTGAGGCACACCAGCTCGCCCACGGGGTCGATCACCATCCAGTAGCGGCTTCCGTACTGCTTCTTCACGACGAAGCCGCCGGCCAGTTGGATGGGTACGATCGTCTTCTTCGCCATCGTGCACCTCCATCTCTCTTGACCCTCGGCGCGCGGCAGGGCTATCCTTGGCGAGCGGGCGGCCTTCGGGTCGGTTCGCGGATCAAGGCTGGTCGACACTTCTTCGCGGGAGAGCGGCCAGCCTTGTTCTGGTGCCCTGCTGGTATGTAAATTAATACCATGCCGACAGGTTGTCAACGCTCATCGTACCAAACGGGAGTTGAGGATGGACTTCAAGGAAGCCACGGACGTGCTCACGTCGGCTCCAACGATGACGCTCGCGAAGGTCGCCGAGGCATTCGGGAAAGACACGCACACGATTATGCGCGCGCGGATGGAGGGACCGAATGCGCGCACGCCGCCCCGCGGTTGGCAGCCTGTCGTAGCGAAGCTCGCGCGGGAGCACGCGGTTGCTCTTTCGCTATACTCGCGGACGTTGCAGGAACTGTCGGCGAGCCTCACGCGGGACGAGGGCCGTTGATCTTTAGTCTCGCAGAAGCGAATTTGCGCACAGCTTCGGGTTCGTCACGGCACTCACCCCATTACTTGCGTCCAGGGCAGCGCTGACATGGCAGATGCTCAGATGGTCCTATTCGCTCCAAGGTTTTTGGAGACTCACGCTGGTAGCTCGATTCTGACGCAGCCGATCACGGCACTGATCGAGCTTGTCGCTAACGCATGGGACGCGGGCGCTACGAGGGTTGATATCACATGGCCGTCGCGCCGGGACGGCCGCCTATTCTCACTCGTCGACAACGGCCACGGCATGACCGCCGAGCAGTTCCAGCGCCGCTGGTTGATGCTCGCATACGATCGGAGTCAAGAACAAGGTGACTGCGTTGAAGTTCCCACACCCGATGGCGGGACTACCACGCGGATCGCGTTCGGCAGAAACGGCATCGGACGTCATGGGGCATTTGCATTTGGCTCTAGTTACGTGCTGACGACGTGGCGCGAGGGGACGAAGCACAGCTATCGCATCTCGCTGGGAAAGACCACACCATTGGAAGTGGTGAATCTTGGCAGCGGGTCCGCAACAGGTCACGGGACAAGTATCTCATCGGAGATCGGCAAAGCCAGGTTTACACTCGTCACGGCAGATGCAGCGCGCCGCGAACTAGGAATGAGATTTCTCGTAGATCCGCAATTCGCAGTGTTTGTCGACGGCGTTCAGGTGGGTATTGATGACATCCCTGCAGAACAGA
>NZ_DATBNB010000675.1 GCF_036554565.1 Longimicrobium sp.
CCGCAAGGTTCTCGGCCAGGTAGAACAGCACCTGCGCGCGGTTGTGGGCGGTGCTCTTGCTCCACCCCTTGGCCTTGTGCGCCGCCTCTACCGCGTTGCGCACGTCCTTGCGGTTGCCCAGCCCCACGTCACCGATCAGCCGGTCGCCGGGGCCGTAGATGGAGAGCGCATAGCCGCTGTCCGGTCGCGCCTGCTTCCCGCCGATGTACAGCTTGGCGGTGCGGTCGATGGGCGGCAGCACCGGGCCGGCGCCGTTGCCGCGCTGCTTTTCGGCGCGCGCGGGCCTGGCCTTGCGGTCGTCGCGGCGGGCGGGGGCGCCGCCGTTCTTGCTGGCGATCTCCCAGCGCGGCTTCACGTATTCGTACAGCCCTTCCTTGCCGCCCTCGCGCCCGAAGCCGCTCTCGCGGTATCCGCCGAAGCCCGACGCGGCGTCGAACAGATTGGTGCTGTTGATCCACACCGTGCCGGCCTTGATCCTGGGCGCGATGTCCAGGGCCAGGTTGATGTTCTCGGTCCACACGCTGGACGCGAGCCCGTAGACCGTGTTGTTTGCCAGCTCCACCGCTTCGGCCGGCGTGCGGAAGGTCATCAGCACCACGACGGGGCCGAAGATTTCCACCTGCGCCACGCTGGACGACGGCGACACGTTGGTGAACAGCGTCGGCGGATAGAAGCATCCCTCGGTGGGGCAGCTCCACGACGGCTGCCACATCTGCGCGCCCTCGTCGGCGCCGGCCTGCACCAGCTTGCGGATCTGCTCCAGCTGCACGGGGGCCACGATGGCGCCGATGTCCACCGCCTTGTCCAGCGGGTTGCCCACGCGAAGCGTTTCCATCCGCTCGCGCAGCCGCTGCGTCAGCTTTTCGGAAATGCCCTCCTGCGCCAGGATGCGGCTGCCGGCGCAGCACACCTGTCCCTGGTTGAACCAGATGGCGTCGACCACGCCCTCGACCACGCTTTCCAGGTCGGCGTCGTCGAAGACGATGAAGGGCGACTTGCCGCCCAGCTCCAGCGACAGCTTCTTCCCCGTTCCCGCCGTGGCCACGCGGATGATGCGGCCCACTTCGGTCGATCCCGTGAAGGCGATCTTGTCCACGTCCGGATGCCCGACGATGGCCGCGCCCGTGCGCCCGTCGCCGGTGACCACGTTCACCACGCCCGGGGGGAGCCCCGCGTCGCGGCACACCTCGGCGAAGAGCAGCGCGGTGAGCGAGGTGAACTCCGCCGGCTTGAGCACCACCGTGTTCCCCATCGCCAGCGCCGGGGCGATCTTCCACGCCATCATCAGCAGCGGGAAGTTCCATGGGATGATCTGCCCCACCACGCCTACGGGCACCTGGTCCGCCAGCTCCGTGTCCATCAGCTGCGCCCACCCGGCGTGGTGGTAGAAGTGCCGGGCCACCAGCGGGATGTCGATGTCGCGCGACTCGCGGATGGGCTTGCCGTTGTCCATCGTTTCCAGCACGGAGAAGAGCCGGCTGTGGCGCTGGATGTGGCGGGCGATGGCGTACAGGAACCGGGCGCGCGCATGGCCGTCCAGCGCCTGCCAGCCGGGAAGCGCCTCGCGGGCGGCGCGCACCGCCGCGTCCACGTCGGCCTCGCTGCCCTGCGCGATGCGCGCCAGGGGCTGGTTCGTCGCCGGATTGGTGGTGTCGAAGAACTCGCCGCCCTCCGGCTCGCGCCACTCGCCGCCGACGAAGTGCCGGAAGGTGCGGCCCCGTTCCTCCAGCCAGTCCACCGCGGGCGAGGCGCTCTCGGGGGCGGGGCCGTATTCCATGGTCTCGAAGATTTCGGCGATGCTCATCGGTTACTGCGGGACTCGGGGTGACCGCGGGCCGCGTCCCGGACGCGCGGCAATACCCTCAATCTATCGCCCGCGCGCGTTTTCCGCACGAACGACGGCCCCGGGTCGCGCAAGAGCCCGCGGCCGCCGTTCCTTTCCGGCATCCACTCAGGCCGGCTGTGCGGCGCGCTCCGTGGCGGGAAGCGTCGGCAGGTGCACGATGGGGCTGCGAGGCTCGATGATCTGCCGGATGCTGAACGACGTGGACGGCGACGCGTCCCGGGCGCCGGTTTCGGCGTCGCCGCGCGGGGCGATGATGCCGGCCATCAGTTCCGCGGATCTGGGGTCCATGGGAGTCCTCCGGGGTGGGATGAGGGTGAGGATTCCGCGGCGGCTTGCGTCGACGCCGGGGACGCGGTTTGGGCCCGCATCAGGCGTGCCCGTCCATGGTAGGTTCGCGTCGGATCAGACGCGCGTGCTCTAGCGTGGGCTACGCGTCGTCGGGCAGGTCGAACAGGCCCAGCTCGCCCGGCGCGGCCTTGCGCGGCTTCTTCTTGCGCGGCGGCGGGGGCGCCGCTGGCTCCAGCAGGAAGTCGATCTCCGCATCGGCCGCGTCCAGCGACCGATACGCCGCGCGGCCCGCACGCTTGAGGATCGCCAGCGCCTCCTGCACCTGCTCCGGCGTGAGCCCCGAATCGGACAGGGTCGCGAGCAGGTCGGGATAGGTGACGAGCGATCCGCAGTGGCGGGCGTGGAGATCGTCAGCCACGGCGCGAAGGTCCGGGCCGCGCGGCTTCGGTTCCACTGGTGGCGGCGGGACCGGAAACAGATCGAGCGCGATGGGCGGCTCGACCACCTCGGGCTCGGGTTCCGGCTCGGGATCCGCGGCGGGGCTGGCCGGAGGGAGCGGGTCCGCACCGCCGTCCGCGATGGCGCCGTTCAGCTCCAGCACGTGTGCCGGACTGGACGTGGCGAGCAGGAGATGGATGGCTTCCGCCCCGCTCCCCAGCCGCTGCGCGCGGACGATCCGCCCCTCCCCCGCGCCGACGATCAGCTCGCGGTAGCGATCCACGACGTCGTCCACCGCCGCGTCCGCACCGGCCCGCCGCACCGCGTCGCGCCAGGCGGCGAGCCATACGTGCCGTCCATCGCCCAGCAATGCCGAGCACCCTTCCACCAGGCGGCGGATGTTGGGCGGAAAGTCGGCGATGGGGCCGCTGACGCGGGCCTGCTTGTGAAAATCCTCCGCTGGAAAGCGCAGAAGCAGCTCGGTTTCCGCCCGCGAGGCGATCGGCCGAAGCGCCGTCCACGGCAGGGCCCGCGCGCTCAGCGGCGCCAGGCGCACCAGCGCGGCGGAATCGCCCATCGCGTCCGCAAGCCCCGCCGCGAGGGCCACGAACGAGGACTCGACGAGACCGATCTCCCCCGGTGCGATCGAAGCGACGTCGCGCGTCCGCCGCACCCGGCCGGCCATGCCCATCCTCTCCAGCTCGTCCTCCAGCCGTGCGAGCAGCCCCGGGTCTTCGTCCGCGAGCACGACGCGGATGCCATCCACCGTATCCGCCATCGCACGGACAGACGCGATGGCGCCCGCCTCCACCGCCGCCCCCCGAATCGCCGCCCGCTGCAGGTCCGCGCCGGCGAACGCATCCACGAACCATGCGGGGGACGGCTCCACCGCCGCACCCTCGGCCTCCGCCCGGCGCACCTGCGCACGCGCCCAGCGGCCGGCGTAGCCGCCCGCGATGGCGCACGAGAGCAGTTGGGGATCGGGAGACGCGGAAGCGGTCACGGCGCGCGGTGGAAGGTCAGGGAGAAACGCGCACGTAGGTTACGCCCGCACAAAAGCCGAAGCAAGTGGAAGCCGAGAACACCGCCCGGGTGCGGCACCTCGCATGCCACACGGCGGCTGGCTTGCGCCGCCATCATCTCGCCCTAGCTTCTGTGCCGCCCGCTCGAAAGTTCCGTCCGCTCCGGGAAGCTCGTGGACCCGCATCCGCCTGCCCGTCCAGTGACCAACCTCGCTCCCGCCGCCACGTCGCCCGAACGTGCGCGCCGCCCCGGCAACGGAATGCGAGCGCTCGCCGCGATCGGTGCGGGCGTGCTCGCGGTGGCGCTGACCATTGCGCTCGCCGAGTTCCTCCCGCGTTCGATGTTCCTGTTCGCGTACGTGGCGGTGATCGTTTCCGCGTGGTACGGCGGCTCGTGGCCGGGGCTGGCCACGGGCGTCATCTGCGTCATGGGAATCAACTACTACCTCGTCCCGCCGCTCGGGGGCTTCGTACCGGAAGATCCCAAGGACCTCGTGCCGCTGGTGGCGTTCGTCGGGGTGTCGTGGCTGGTGGGCACCACGACCGAGTCGCTGCAGCGCGCCCGTGACGCGGCGCGGGAGGCGGCCGCCGAACTGGAATCGGCCAACCAGCAGCTGCAGGAGCAGGCCCTGGAGGTCGAACTGGCGAACGCGCAGCTGCAGGAGCAGGCGACGGAGATGGAGATGGCGCACGAGGAGCTGCAGGCGACCGCGGAGGAGCTGGAGGAGCGTACCCAGGCCGCGGAGCTCGCCGGGCGCGAGGCGCAGGAGGCGCGGGCTCGGGCGGAGGAAGCCAACCATGCCAAGAGCATGTTCCTGGCGACCATGAGCCACGAGCTGCGCACGCCCCTGAACGCCATCGGCGGATACGTGCAGCTGATGGAGATGGAGATCCGCGGGCCCATCACACCCGAGCAGCGCGAAGACCTGGGGCGCATCGATCGCAGCCAGCGCCACCTGCTGGGGCTGATCAACGACGTGCTGGACTTCGCGACGACCGAGGCGGGAAGCGCCAGCTATGCGCGGGAGCCGGTGATGCTGGACGGGGTGATGGACGAGGTGCAGGGCCTGGTCCTGCCGCAGCTCTCCGAGAAACAGCTGGCCTACGACGACAGCTCCGCGCGCTGCGGCGCGGTGCTGCTGGCGGACCGCTCGCGGCTGGAGCAGGTGCTGCTGAACCTGCTATCCAACGCCATCAAGTTCACGCCTGCCGGCGGGCGGATCGAGGTCTCGTGCCAGCCGACGGCCGACACCGTGGCCATCCGCGTGCGCGACACGGGCATCGGCGTTCCGGCCGACAAGCTGGACTTCATCTTCCACCCGTTCGCCCAGGTGTCTGCCGGGTTCACCCGTACCGCGGGGGGAACGGGGCTGGGTCTGGCGATCAGCCGTGACCTGGCCCGCGGGATGGGCGGAGACCTCGTCGCGGAAAGCACGCTGGCCGAGGGCTCCACCTTTACCCTCACGCTCCCCGCGGCTCCGCTGAGAGCCACGAACGTCGATTCCGCGGAGATGCCGTAGTTACCACGTGGTCAGCGGGCCCAGCTCCGCCTCCACGTTCCCCATCGCGCTGAAGTAGAAGCGCTTCCCCGTCCCTCCCCAGAGCACGCCGGCCAGGGTCGCCTCCCCGCCGCGCCAGGCGAACACGGGGCCTCCGCTGTCTCCCCCCTCCGCTTCCGCGTCGACCACGTCCTGGCAGAGGAGGGTGACGTCGGTGCCGTCGACGTTCACGTGGACGCAGGTGGCGGCGACGGCGCCGAACGTCCACCCGGTTTCCGCGCCCACCTTGTCCAGCATCTCACCCGCCACGGGATAGGGACTCTCGCCCGCCACGCGCAGCGTCCCCGCGACCTCTCGCGAACCCGGTTCCGCCGTTCGCGCGATGGCGGGATCTGCCACGTGGCCGGGAGCGTAACGGAACCGCGCGGCGTCGCTGTACCGGCAGCGGCGGTCCGCGGGGCAGGCGCCGCCCCGGAACATCAGGGGATCGGCGGTTTCCATCCCCAGCAGCTCCGATTCACCCGGCTGCTGGTGCACGGTGCGGTCCGTCCGGCCCTGCACCCGCGAACAGTGCGCCGCGGTTACGTATCCGGCATCGTCCAGCCCGAGCACGTTGAATCCCAGGCTGCACTGCACGATGGTGGATAGATCTGAAGCGAAGCTCACCCGGTAGCCACCGGGAACCAGGGGACCGGCGGCGTCCGCCAGGCGGACGAGCGGGCGGAGCGAGCGCTCGTCGGAAAGCACCAGGGCTTCGAGGGGAACGCCCAGCCGGACCGCCGCCGCAGGCACGGCCAGCCGCGCCTCGTTCGTCCACACGCCGATCCGCACGCGGTTGAACGCCTCGTCCGCGTCCACGAAGACGACGCCGGGCATGGGCAGTAGCGCCATCAGCCGGTCGCGCCAAGCGGCGAGCTGGGAAAACGAGTATCTGCCAGCGAGCACGCGCAGCTCTCCCGTGCGCCGGTCGCGCGCGGAGGGCGTGCGTTCCGCGAGCACCCGCGCCAGCACGACGCGGGCGGCAGGCGCGCTCCCGGGCTCCGCGACGTACGCGGCCACGGCACCGTCCGCGGCGAAGAAGTAGCCGCCGAAGCCGGGCACCTCGCGCTCGATCTCCACGAAGCGCGCCTCCACCCCGCGAACGTCGCCGGCTTCCGCCCGGTCAGACGCTTCCACGGGGGTGGTCGTCGGCACGCTTTCGCAGGCGGCCAGGGCGATGGCAGCCACGACGGCGAGAAGAGAGGAGCGGAGAAGACGCATCCGGAGAGCCTGTCACCGTGCGGAACGAAAACCGGGAGCCTACCCGCAGGTACGACTCCCGATCCCCGATAGTTCCATCCGTCCCGCCACCGCGCGCTACCGCGTCGACATCGCGCCCGCC
>NZ_DATBNB010000676.1 GCF_036554565.1 Longimicrobium sp.
ACGTGGACGGCGTGGGCAAGGTGACGCGCATCGAGCCGCGGGAGGAGCTGGTGCTAATCGACTTCACGCTGCCCGAGGAAGTGGTCGGCGTGACGGTGCTGCACGGCTCCATCACGCTCAACGGCATCAGCCTTACGGTGAACGACCTGCCGGAGCCCGGCATCTGCCAGGTGTCCATCATCCCGTTCACCTGGGAGCATACCTCCATCCGCGATCTGAATGTCGGCGATGCGGTGAACGTGGAGGGCGACATGATCGGCAAGTTCGTCCGCAACCTCCTGGGCGCCCCCGTGCGCGGCGGCGAGCCCGGCGGCGCGGCCCGCGAGCACGTTCTGCGCGCGTGGGGGTACCAGTGAGGCTGCGCGCGTTCGCGTTCCTCGCCCTGGCGGCGTGCGGAAACGCGGACGCGCCGCGCGAGCCGAAGGCGAACGCGCTCGCCGCCTCGAAAGCCGCCGAGGTCCCGGACACGGCAGGGGTGATGGCGGAGCTCCGGCGCATCGCCAGCGAGTCGGGCGGCACCGTGGGCGTGGCGGCGATTCACGTGGAGACGGGGCAGCGGCTCGCGCTGAACGCCCGCCAGCCGTACCCCATGGCGAGCACGTTCAAGCTGCCGCTGGGGCTGGCCATCCTGGCGCGCGTGGACAGCGGCCGGATTTCGCTGGACGACTCGCTGGACGTGACCCCGGCAGATTTCAGGCTTCCGCCCAACCCGATCGTCGATTCCGTCGGGCCGGCGGGGGGCAGGGCGACGGTGAGGGCGCTGCTCCGGTCGATGCTCGTCGACAGCGACAACGCCGCGGCGGACCGCCTTCTGCGCGTGGTCGGTGGGCCGGCGGTCGCCACGGAGCACCTGCGCTCGCGTGGCATCCAGGGCATCCGGATCGACCGCAGCGAGGGCCAGGTGTCCTGGGACTACAACGGCGTGAATGACGTGCCGCCACCCGCGCAGTGGTCCCTGGCAGAGTTCGAACGCCGCACGAGCGCGGTCGCCGCCAGCGAACGGGAGGCGGCGCGGGCGCGGTTCTGGGCCGATCCGCGCGACACGGCGGCGCCCGAGGCATTCGCGGCGCTGCTCGTGCAGGTGCAAAAGGGCGAGGGTCTGTCGGCGGAGAGCCGGCGGCTGGTGCTGGACGCGATGGAGCGCTCGCCCCGGGGGCGCAACCGCATCCGCGCGGGGGTCCCTGAGGGCACGACGGTGGGCGACCGGACGGGTACCATCGGCCGCAGCACTAACGACATCGGCCTGATCACGCTGCCCGACGGCTCGCACGTGGCGCTGGCGGTGATGGTGAAGATGTCCACGCGCACTACCGAGGACGAGGAGCGCACGATCGCCCGTGTGGCGCGGGCCGTGTACGACCACTTCGCGCGACAGGCGAAGTCCTGATTTTTGATCTTGCAGACGGCGAGGGAGAGATGCCGTTCGATACGATAGAAGAAGCGCTGCGCGACATCCGCGACGGCAAGATGGTGATCGTCGCCGACGACGAGGACCGCGAGAACGAGGGCGACCTCGTCTGCGCGGCCTCGGCCATCACGCCCGAGATCATCAACTTCATGGCCACCCACGGCCGCGGGCTGATCTGCCTGGCGCTCACTGCCGAGCGCGCGGACGAGCTGGAGCTGAAGCCCATGAGCGAGCACAACACCGAGGCGCTGCAGACGGCGTTCACGGTGTCCATCGATGCCGCCCACCGCTTCGGCGTCACCACGGGGATCAGCGCGTGGGACCGCGCCAAGACCATCCAGGTGTGCCTGGACCCGGCGACCAAGCCGGGAGACCTGCGCCGCCCCGGCCACGTCTTTCCGCTGCGCGCCCGCGCGGGCGGCGTGCTGCGGCGCGTGGGGCAGACGGAGGCGTCGGTGGACCTGGCCCGCCTGGCCGGCCTGGAGCCCGCCGGGGTGATCTGCGAAATCCTGAACGAGGACGGCACCATGGCGCGCCGTCCGCAGCTGGAGGAGTTCGCGGCGCTGCACGGGATGAAGTTCATCACCGTCGCGCAGATCGTGGCGTACCGGCTGAAGCGCGAGCGCCTGGTGCACCGCGAGGCCGAGGCGATGATCCCCACGCCCACTGGCGACTGGCGCATCATCGCCTACCGCAACGACGTCGACCAGCACGAGCACGTGGCCATGGTCAAGGGCGACGTGCAGGGGCAGGACCGCGTGATGGTGCGCATGCATTCCGAGTGTCTGACGGGCGACGTCTTCCACTCCATGCGCTGCGACTGCGGCGAGCAGCTGGATGCGGCCATGCGGCAGATCGACGCCGAGGGACGGGGAGTGATCGTGTACCTGCGGCAGGAGGGGCGCGGCATTGGGCTGGTGCACAAGCTTCGCGCCTACAACCTGCAGGACCAGGGGATGGACACGGTGGAAGCCAACGAAGCGCTGGGCTTCCGCGCGGACCTGCGCGACTACGGCATCGGCGCGCAGATCCTGCTGGATTTGGGGCTGCAGTGCGTGCGCATTCTGACGAACAACCCCAAGAAGATCGTGGGGCTGGACGGCTACGGCCTGTCCGTGTCGGAGCAGGTGCCGCTCTCGGTGGAGCCCAACCCGCACAACAGCGGCTACCTGCGCACCAAGCGCGAGCGGATGGGGCACGTGTTCTCGCTCGAAGGCGAGGACGCGGCGTAGGACGGCAGTGCGTGAGTGCGTGAGTGCGTGAGTGCGTGAGTGCGTGAGTGCGTGAGCGGCGCATCGGCAGCCGACGCGCACTCCCGCACCCTGTCATCCAGAGGCCCGAGCGCGCCGGACTTGCACGCAGCACACGCGGCGCAGGGCCGTGGGATCTAGCCTGCGCCACGAACAAGCCCGGGCGCGGCAGCGGCACGGGACTCCGGTCCGTCGGGACATGAGCGTGCACGAAACGAAGGACGAGCATCGCAGCCGGCCTACACGGACCGGCACAGGCACGGGACCGAGGGCACTGACTTGATCGAACATCACGGGCAGATTCGCGGCGAAGGCAAGCGCTTCGGCATCGTCATCAGCCGGTTCAACGACCTGATCACCCGGCAGCTGCTGGCCGGCGCGCGCGACTGCCTGCGCCAGCACGGCGTGGCGGACGACGCCATCGAAGTCGTCTGGGTGCCGGGCGCGTGGGAGATCCCCGGGCCCTGCCGCATGCTGGCCGAAACGGGCAGCTACGACTCGGTGATCGCGCTGGGCTGCGTGATCCGCGGCTCCACGCCGCACTTCGACTACGTCGCGGGGACGGCCGCGAACGGGCTGGCGGCCATCGGCGTGAACTCGCGCATTCCCGTCGTTTTCGGCGTGCTGACGACGGACACCATCGAGCAGGCCATCGAGCGCGCGGGCACCAAGGCCGGCAACAAGGGATGGGACGCGGCGATGGTGGCCATGGAGATGAGCGATCTCTACACGCGCCTGGGCGACGGCTCCATCGGCGGCAAGGAGGCCCGGTGAACAACCGGAGCCGCGCCCGCGGCTGGGCGCTGCAGGCGCTGTACGCGTGGGAGCAGCGCGGCGGAGACGTGTCGCAGGCGATTCCCGTTCTCCACGGCCTGTTCGAAAACCTTCGCGTGTCGCCGGCCAACCGGCCGTACTCCGAGGTCCTCGTGCGCCTGGTGGCGACGAACCTTCCGAAGATCGACCGCGCCATCGTGGAGTCGCTCACCAACTGGCGGATGGAGCGCCTGTCGGTGATCGACCGAGCCATCCTGCGGCTGGGGACGGCAGAGATGATGTTCGTGGACGACGTGCCGGCGCGGACGGTGATCCGCGAAGCCATGCAACTCGCGGAAAAGTACGGAACCCACGAAAGCGCGCGGTTCGTCAACGGCGTGCTGGACGCGGTGATGCGGCGGGTGGCGCCCGGGGAGTCTGCCCCGGCGTGAAGATCCTGGTCCTGAACTGGCAGGACCTCGCCAACCCGCAGTCCGGCGGGGCAGAGATTCACCTGCACGAAATCTTCGGGCGGCTGGCGCGGCGCGGGCACACGGTGCACGCGCTGGTCAGCGGCTGGCCGGGCGCCCCCGCCCGCGCCCAGGCGGACGGGATGGAGATCCACCGCACCGGCGGCCGCAACACCTTTTCCTTCGCCGCGCCCGCCTACTACCGCAAGCACCTGGCGTCCGAGCCCTGGGACGTGGTGGTCGAGGACCTGAACAAGGTCCCGCTCTTCACCCCGTACTGGGTGCGCCGCCCGCTCGTTCTCCTGGTCCACCACCTGTTCGGCGCGACGGCGTTTCGCGAGGCCTCCGCACCCTTCGCCGCGGCCACCTGGCTGCTGGAGCGCCCCATCCCGCGCGTCTACCGCGGGCTCCCCACGCAGGCCGTCTCCGAAAGCACCGCCGACGACCTCGTTTCCCGTGGGCTGCGGCGAAGCGACATCACGGTCATCCACAACGGCGTGGACCTCCACTTCTTCTCGCCCGACCCCTCGCTGCTCCGTGCGCCGGAGCCGGCGTTCCTGTACGTGGGACGGCTGAAGAAGTACAAGCGCATCGACCTGGCCATCGAGGCCGTGCACGTGTTGAAGGAGCGCGGCCACCCAGCGCGGCTGCGCATCGCCGGCCGGGGCGACGACGAGCCCAACCTGCGCGCGCTCGTGGATCGGCTCGGGGTGGGCGATCGGGTGAGCTTCGAGGGATTCGTGAGCGAGGAGCGCAAGCGCGAGCTGCTGCGCACCAGCTGGGCGAACGTGCTGCCGTCGCCCAAGGAGGGGTGGGGGATCACCAACGTGGAAGCAGGCGCCTGCGGCACGCCCGCCGTCGCGGCGGACTCGCCGGGGCTGCGCGAATCCGTCGTGCACGGCGAGACGGGCCTGCTGGTCCCCTACGGCGACGCCTCCGCCCTGGCCGACGCACTGGCATCGCTGACGGCGGAGCGCGTCGCACACCTCGGCGCAGGCGCCCGCCACTTCGCCGAAGGCCTGTCGTGGGACCGCGCGGCGGAACGCACGGAAGCGCACCTGTCGGAGGTCGTCACCAAACCGCGCTGACTACTGCAAGGCCTGTCATCCTGAGCCCCAAGCGCGCAGGACCAGCCCCAGCCCAGACCTCGCGGGGCGAAGGATCCAGCCGCGGGCACCTACCAGCTCTGGCGCGGTAGCGGTCACCAGACCCGAGGCCTCGGCTGCCGTGGGGCCCTCACCCCGCCGCGCTGACACGCGTGCGACCCTCTCCCGCAAGCGGGAGAGGGTGTACACACCAGACTTGAGTGCGTCAGGATGGCTCGGTGCTCGGGCGGGCGCCCCCCATCCCCAGCCCTTCCCCCGCAAACTGCGCGGGGGAAGGGAGCCAGCCCGGCCCGTCACCAAAGCTGATGGCGCGCAACAGCTTGACATCCTAAGGCCCACGCGCACCGAACCGGCCCGCAGCACCCTCGTCGCGGGCCGAAGGAGCTAGCGGCGGATGTGTACAACCGGGGG
>NZ_DATBNB010000677.1 GCF_036554565.1 Longimicrobium sp.
GCGGCAGAGGAGCAGGCCGAGGCGCTGGTGCTGCGGGGAGAGCTTCGCTACTACCGCGGCGAGTTCAACGGGGCCATCGCCGACCTGGGCAGCGCGCACCGCCTGTTCACCGCCGTCCGCGACACCGCGCAGCAGCGGTACGCGCTCAACGCCATCGCCAACCTGTACGCCGACAGCCGCGTGGCCCAGTACGACCGCGCGCTGGAGTACTACCGCCAGGTGCTCGCGTCGCACGAGAGCGCCGGCAACCTGCGGGGCATCGCCACCTCGTACTACAACCTGGGCAGCACCTTTCAGCAGATGGGCAAGCTGGAGGAGGCGCTCGCCCACTTCCGACGCGGGCTGGCGATGGACCGCCGCCGCAACGACCCCGCCGAGGTGGCCACGGACCAGCGCGCCATCGGCGAGGTGCTGTACAAGCTGGGGCGCCCCGCCGAGGCGCTTCCCATCCTCGACGCGTCGCTCGGGTACTTCCGGCGGGCGCGGGATGAAGAGGCGGCCGCACACGTCCGGCTGACGCGCGGCGTCACGCTCCGCATGCTCGGCCGGGCAGACGAGGCGCTGGCCGACCTGGAGGCGGCGCGCCAGCGGTACGCATCCACCGACAACCGGCGCTACCTCGAGAAAGTGCACGAGGAGCGGGCGATGGCGTTCGCGGCCGCGGGCGACTGGCGCCAGGCGTACGAAGCGCGCACGGAGCAGCTGGCGCTTCAGCGGGAGCTGAGCGAGCGCGGGCGCGAGGAGCAGACCTCGCGGCTGCGCGTGCAGTTCGATGCGGAAAAGAAGGAGGAGGAAAACCGCGCGCTCCAGCGCGAGAACGATCTGCGCGGCCAAGCGCTTGCGGCGGGAGCGCGCGCGCGCCGCCTGCAGGCCGCCGTGCTGGTGCTGACGGCCATCGTCATCGCCGCGCTCGCCCTGCTCATCAGCCGGCAGCTGAAGGCGTCGCGCCGGCTGCGCATCACGTCTCTCACGGACGAGCTGACGCGCCTTCCCAACCGCCGCCGCCTGCTGATGGTGGCCGACGAGCAGGTGAAAGCCGCCCGCGCGGGGGGAACGGGGTTCGGCGTGCTGGCGCTGGACATCGACCACTTCAAACGCATCAACGACGAACTCGGCCACGACGTGGGCGACGCCGTGCTTCGACGCGTGGCGGAGGTGCTGCAGGGGTCGCTGCGGGATGGCGACCACGTGGGCCGCACAGGGGGAGAGGAGTTCGTCGCCATCCTTCCCGGCGCCGCGTCCGGCAACGCGGCCGAGGCCGCCGAGCGCGTGCGCCGCGCCGTGGAGCAGGCGGCCTTCGCCGAACTCCATCCAACCCTCTCGGTGTCCGTCAGCGTGGGGGCCACCGTGTGGCATCCGCGGGACGGCTCGTTCGCCGCTACCTGGAAGCGCGCCGACGAGCAGCTGTACCGCGCCAAGGCCGCGGGGCGCAATCGCGTGGAGGTGGACGCGCCGTAGTCCGACCATGGGCGAGCGGATACGGCGGCATGCCCCCGGTCCGCCGGCTGCTTCCCTACGGGCCTGGAGCGGGATCAGAACCGGTCACGGCCCCGGTGTGCTCCCGCGCGTTACGGTGGGAACGCCGCCCACTGGCCCTGCCGGGTGATGATGGCCGGCACCTGGCTGTAGCTCACGGCGACTCCGCCGGCATCCGGGGAGCCCATCAGGTCCCAGATCTGGACTTCGAAATCGACGCACCACAGGCGGCCCTCGGTATCCACGGCGCAGGTGCGTACGCCGCCGCCCGACATCCGCACGAAGGTGGGAGGCGTGACGCCCGAGCTGAAGCCGCCACAGGTGTCACCACCGCTGCCGAGGCGGAAACATTCCACCCTGCCGGCGGCGACGTCCACCGCGTTCGCGGCCCTGCCGACCGGAACGGAGGTCCGCGTCATGTTGCGGAACGTTCCCCAGCACTCTCCCAGCCCGCCGACGGTGATGGCGCAGGTGCCGTTGTCCCCCGCCACGATCCGCTGGTAGGTCCGTCCGCCGAGGACGGGCGTGGGCGACTGGCGCGCGGTCAGGTCGCCCACGCCGAGCGCGCCCGTATTGTTGCGGCCCCAGCAGAATGCCTGTCCGGACGCGGTCAGGCCGCAGGCGAAGGAGCGGCCCACCGTCACCTGCGTGAACCCGGGGTTCGCCTGCAGCTTGGTGTGGGTTGCCCCCGCGCCCGGAAGGGTGCCCTGGCAGTAGGTTTCTCCCCCGGTGGTCACCCCGCACGACGCGTCGTAGCCGCGTGAGAAATCGGTCCACACGTGGCCGCCGGGCACCAGGCCGTCGGTGCCCGTTCCCGTGCACCACGCGTCGCCCTCGGTGGTCAGGGCGCAGAACCCGATCTCGCCGGTGAGGGATTCGGGGCGGAAGGTGAGGGGAGCCGGGGCCACCGAGGCCACCTTCGCCGTGTCGGCCAGCGATCCGAAGGCCGCGACCACGTACGTGACGCCCGCGGAGCGCCCCACCACACGCACCCCGTCGTACGCCGAAGCGGTGTCCGGCTCCACCACCGCGATCGCGGTGTCGAGCGTTCGCCACTGGATGGCCGCGTCGTAGGGACTGCCGGCCGGGTCGGTGTGAAGGACGGTGCCCAGTGAATCCAGCAGCACGGAGGTGGGCCGGGCCACCACGCCACCGTCCGCGGTCACGCGGACCGAGTCGGGGCTCACCACCAGCCGTGCCGGCACCGGCGCGATCACGAGGGTCGCGGTGTCGGCCAGCTCGCCGTACCGCGCGGAGACGAGTGCGCTTCCCCCCGTCCCGCTCGTGGTCACCAGCCCCGCCTGGGTCACCGTCGCCGGCCCGGAGACGGTGGTCCACACCACCCCGGACACCGCGATCACGTTTCCGCTGGTGTCGCGCACGGTGACCGTCAGTTGCACGGTGCCGCCCACGACCGTCACGGTGTCTGCCGAAGGGGTGACCTCGAGGCGCTCGAGGCTGCCGCCCAAGTCCGCGTTCACGTAAGTGGAATCCGCCAGGTTCCCGGTCTGCGCCACGATCCAGGTAACGCCCAGGCCGGCGGCGGTAACCAGGCCCGTGGAATCGACCGAGGCGATCCCCCCGTTACGGGAAACCCAGGTGATCCGCTTTCCGGCGATGGGTGCCCCCGCGGAGTCCCGCACCTCCGCGATCAGCCGGGCCGTGTCGCCGTACGCACCCAGGCGAACGGTTTCGGGAAGCACCGACAGGCTCGCCGCCACCGCCGAATCCGCCTGCGCCGTGAAGACCGCCGCAAGCCCGGCGGCGGCCACCTGGAACCGCTGTTCGCCCGACTGCGGCCCCAGCACGGCGGACGCCTGCGTGTAGCCGGCCGAATCGGTCGATGTGCCGCCGTTCACGCTGCCACCCCCGGAAACCACCGTCCAGGCCACGGCGGCGTTCGGCACGCCGTTGCCGCTGCGGTCCACCACCCGGGCCACCAGCGGCGCGGGGAGAGGCTGGCCCGCCCGGGCGCGCTGGGCGTCGCCGGACGCCTTCACGAGCTGCGACGGCGCCCCGGCCGCGACGGTGGTGCGGAAGACGACCGTGGCGCCCGACTCCGTGCCGGCGCGCAGCGTCTGCGTGCCCGGCGCCACTCCGCGCGTCCACGTGGCGCTCGCGCCTCCGGTCCCGGTCACGGATTCCGCGGGGGTGACCGAGCCGCCGCCGTCCACGACCGTCCACGAGACGGCGACGCCGGTCACCGGCCGCCCCGCCGCGTCGCGGGCCTCCACCGTCACCACCTGGGCCGATCCCGCGGTGTCCGCCGCCACGTCGCCCGCCGTCTTCACCAGCGTGAGGCCTGCCGAGGTCGCGGTGGCCGTGAACCGGGCGGAGAGGGTGCCCGCCGTCGCGGTGAGCTGCTGGGCGCCGGCCGCCGGGGCCAACGTCCACGCCGTGGAGGCATTCCCCGCCGCGTCGGTGGTGGAGGTGCCGGGAGCAGCGGTTCCCCCCTGCGCCGGGCTCCATGCGACGGCTACGCCCGCCACGGGGTTGCCCAGCGCGTCTACCACGCGCACGGTCAGCGGCTGCGGGAGCGCCGAACCCGCGGGCGCCTCCTGGCCCTGGCCCCCGACGACCTGCAGGGCCGTGGCGACCGCCGCTACGCCCACCCGCGCTTCGCCGGCGGCGGAGTCCACCACGGCACGGATGACGGCCGTGCCCGCGGTCAGCGCCGTCACCCGGCCCAGGCTGTCCACCGACGCCACCGACGGCGCCGAGCTGGACCATGCGGCGGAGCGACCCTGCAGGACCGCTCCCGCCGCGTCGCGTGCCGTCGCCCGCAGCGTGGCGGTGTCGCCCGTGGCGAGCGCCAGGCTGTCGGGAGCCACGGCAACGGTGGCGGCGAGCACCGGGAGCGGCTGGCCGATGGGGAACTGCGACACGTCGCGGTCCACCGTGTAGCTCAGCCCGATCAGCGCGTCGACCGCGGTGATCTGCCCGTCCCCGTTGTTGTCGCCGTTCGGCATGATCCGGAAGCCGGCCGGCAGGGGGCGCCCCACCGTGTGCGACAGGATGGCCAGGGCGTCCAGCGCGGTGATCTGCCCGTCCTGGTTTACGTCGCCGCGCAGGGCCGGCGCCGCCTGCCCCGCAACGGGGGCGGCGGTGCCGGACACGAGCGCCAATGCAAGCGCGAAGGCATATACGAGCGGGCGGGGCATGGCGGAGATGGGCTGCGGGAGAAACCAGCGAGGCCGGTGCGGCCGCCGCCGGAGGATCTGGCGCGGTGGCTACGGGGCCGAGCGCGACAGCCGCGGCTGGGCCGAAAGCTGCCGGATCCGGGGCTTCAGGTCGGTGAAGCCTTCGCTGGCGACGAGTTCTTCCAGCGACAGCTCGAAGGCCTCCGCCGTGACCGGGGCACGGGTGCTGAACCGCAGGGAAAGCACCGCCCCGCCGTCGATCCCTTCCATGGAGATTCCCGCGAACCGGATGGTGCCGGCCTGCGGCTCGTTGGCCGCACCGGTGATGCCCCGCGGAATGCTGGACGCCTGGAGCGTGTAGCGCCCCGCATCGTACTTCAGCTGGCCCTGGTAGCTCCCGATGCGCTCGGCGACCTGCACCCGCTGCAGGTGAAGCTCCACCGTGGCCTCGCCCTCACGCTGGCCGGCCAGCACCAGCACCGGGTGGATGCCCGCCTCCTGCACGGCCGGCTTCTCCGGGTCGGGCCCCTGTCCCGAGCCCAGCAGGTCGCCGCAGCCCAGCAGGGTCCCCAGCCCGATCCCCATCGCCGCAAGGGCCAGCCGCGTGCGGCCGGTCCGGAACACTCCGTTGGTCATGACGAAACTCCTGTGGATGAACTGAACCTGCTCAGGGCGCCACCACGAGAACGCGGCCGCCGGCCGAAAGCGGGATGCCGTACGCCGCGAACCCGGTGCTCGCGGGCGGTGCCGTCCAGGTGAGCGAAAAGGCGCGCTCGGCGCCGGGCTGCGCGCCAGCCGCCACCTGGAAGGTCAGGGTGACCAGCGTGGGCCGCGGCGTGTTCTGCGGCTCGGTCGCCGCGAAGCTGAACTTGAAGACACCGGGGGTGGGCACGTGCGTGGCCACGGACCCGCTCACCCCCGCCTGGGCCGACTGGAAGACGAGCACCGCGGGGTCGTACCGCAGGTCGAACTGCGCGGCCCCCAGGTCGCCCGCGGCGCTCACCCGCGAAAGGTCCAGCACCACCGGGACCACGACCGTCTGGCCGGCGCGCGCCGCCAGCTTCGGCTGGCCGCCGGCAAAGGCGGTGGCGAGCAGCCCCGACGGGCCCAGCACCGCGACGAGCGCGGTGTCCGCGGCCCCGTTCACCTGCGCCGCGACACCGGCCAGCCCCGCCGCCACGCCGCGCACGCTCCCGTCCGCCCCCACCGTGGCCACCGCCGCGGCGGTCGTGGTCCAGGTGGGCCGCGGGTCGGGGATCGCCGTGCCGGCCGCGTCGAAGGCCGCCGCCGCCAGCGGCGCGGTCGCCGTGGCGTCCACCACCAGGAACCGGGGGGTGACCAGCACCCGCGTGGCGATCCGCGCGGCCACCGTCACCTGCGCGGAGGCGCTGCGCCCCTCCACGGTGGCGGTGATGGCCACCGGCCCGCCCGCCGCCACCGCCGTCACCACCCCCGACCCGTCGACCGACGCGACGGCGGGATTGGCGCTGCTCCACGAAACGCTGCGCCCGGCCAGCACGGTGCCCCGGGCGTCGCGCACGGTGGCCGCCAGCGTTCGCGTGGAACCCTGGTCCAGCTGCACGGACTCGGGTGAAACCGTCACCGAGGCGGCGGCCGCGGGGGTCACCGTCAGGGTGAACGTCCCTGACGTGCCGGAGCCGGTTTCCGTGGCCGTGATTACCACGTTTCCGGGCGAAACGGCGGTCACCAGCCCGGTCGCGCCGACCGTCGCCGCGCCGCTTCCGCTGGCCCAGGTGAAGGTCTTTCCGGCCACCGGCGTCCCCGCGCGGGTCAACGCGGCGGCCGACAGCTGCAGGGTAGCGCCCGCCTCCACCGCGGTCGCGGGGGCCGTGACGGAAACCGCGGCCACCCGGGTGTCGGGGCCGGAGGTGTCCCGGCAGGCACCGCCGGCCAGCAGGAGGATGGCCGCGGCCACCGCGGCCGCCCCCCTGGCGAGGGGCGCGCGCGAGGTCCATGCGCGCACATTGCGTCGGATTGCGGAAAGGCGCATTCGGTGGGGAAGAAAGCGTGGGGGTGGCGCACGCGATGGGTGCCCTCAATGATACCCCCAGGGCCGGGCAAGCACAAGCGTGGCAACGGTTTTCCGGCGTTGGCCGCCGACGTCGCCCTAGCCGCCGTCGCGTCCATGAGCAGCACTCATTGCGCCGCCGCGCGTGACTAGTCTCCGCAGGGCGCGAGCCTTGCACGGGGGGTGCGCCACCGAGTCATATGGCGCTCGCGCCAGTATTTTGTTCACCCGCGCCCCGCGGCCCATGTCCACACGCCAGCCGCTTCCCGACGACGACGAGACGGGGGGCCTTCTGCGCGCCATGCAGCAGCGCGAAGATTGGTTCCGCGCCGTTTTCGAGGGCTCGGCCATGGGCATTGCGGTAGTCGACATGCAGGGCCGGGTGATCGAGGCGAACACGCCGTTCCAGCGCATCGTGGGCCGCACCGCCACGGAGTTGAAGGACACCCCGTTCGTGGACCTGGACCACCCCGACGACCGTGAGCGCAACCAGGCGCAGTTCAAGCGCCTGGTGTCGGGGCACATTTCCAACTACCAGATGGAACTGCGCTACGTGGACCGCGCCGGGGAGCCATTTCCGGTGCGGCTGACCACGTCGGTGGTTCGCGCCGCGGACGGACGGGCGCGCTTCTGCGTGGCGATGGTCGACGACCTGACGCAGCGCACCCGCGCCGAGGCGGACCGCGAGTTTCTGGAGGAAAGGCTGCGCCACCTGGCGCTGCACGACCCGCTCACCGGGCTCCCCAACCGCGTGCTGCTGGCCGAGCGGATGACGGAGTGCGTCACCTCGCTCAAGCAGGAGCCGGGTTCGCACTGCGGGGTGCTGTTCCTGGACCTGGACCGCTTCAAGAACGTCAACGACTCGCTGGGCCACGGCGTGGGCGACGAGATGCTGCGGCAGGTGGCCGTCCGCCTTGCCACCTGCGGCCGCCCGGGCGACACCGTGGCGCGCTTCGGCGGCGACGAGTTCATCATCTTCCTGTCGCGCGTCACCGGGCGCGACGAGGCGCTGGCGGTGGCGGCCCAGGTGCGCGAGGTGCTTTCGGCGCCCCTGGAGCTGGGCAGCTACCGCACCTACACCAGCGCCAGCATCGGCATTGCGCTCACGGAGTCGACGGACGAATCGCCCGACGAGCTGCTGCGCAACGCCGACATGGCCATGTACCATGCGCGGGCGGTCGGCGGCAGCCGCACGGCCGTGATCGACTCGTCCATGCACAAGGCCGTGCTGGAGCGCCTGGGGCTGGAGAACGACCTTCGCGCAGCGCTCACCCGCAGCGAGCTGAGGCTGTTCTTTCAGCCCATCGTTTCGCTGCGCACGGGCGAGGTGGTGGCGTGCGAGGCGCTGGCGCGGTGGGAGCACCCCATCCACGGCCGCGTGCCGCCGGACCGCTTCATCAGCCTGGCCGAGGACACGGGGCTCATCGGCCCGCTCGGCTCGTGGGTGCTGGGCGAGGCCGCGCGGCAGCTGGCCGAGTGGCGCGCCACGCTTCCCCTGGCCGCCAGGCTCGAGGTGACGGTGAACCTGTCGCCCGCGCAGCTGCGCGAGCCTGGCCTGGTGGACGAAGTGGCCGACACGCTGGGCGAGCACGGCCTGCCTCCCGCCGCGCTGAAGCTGGAATTGACGGAAAGCTCGCTGGTGGAAGACCCCGCGACGGCGGCCGGCGTGCTGCGCGCGCTCAAGAAGCGCGAGGTGCAGGTGTACCTGGACGACTTCGGCACCGGCTACAGCAGCCTGAGCACCCTTCACCGGCTGCCGCTGGACGCGCTGAAGATCGACCGGTCGTTCGTGGCGGGAATGGACGGCGGCACCACGGGGGCGCACAAGGGCGCCGAGATCGTGCGCACCATCGTGGCCCTGGCCCGCAGCCTGGGCGTGCGCGTCGTCGGCGAGGGCGTGGAGTCGCACGAGCAACTGGCGGCCCTGCACGCCCTGGGATGCGACTTCGCGCAGGGCTACCTGATCTCGCCGCCGCTCCCGGCGGACGAGTTCGCCGAGTCCTTTTTGACGGGCGATCCGCCGCTGGCGTGGCGCGAGGGCCACCGCTTCCTCTAGAATCACCTCGCGGCGAACCCTGCGCCGCGAGGCCCCGTCCCGCGATCCATGACCCGACCTCCCCAGCGCGCCACAGCCTTTGCGCCGGCCAGCGCCAGCAACCTGGCCGTGGGCTTCGACATCCTGGGCCACCCCGCCGGGCCCACGGGCGACCGCGTGACGGTGACGCGCCGGGGCGAGCCGGGAGTCGTCATCACGGGGATATCGGGCATCGCCGGCCCCCTGCCGATGGACCCCGCCGCGAACACCGCCACGGTCGGGCTGGTGCGGATGCTGGATGACGTTCGGCCGGGATTCGGGCTGGAAGTTTCGATCGAGAAGGGCATTCCGCTGGGCTCGGGGACGGGCGGATCGGCCGCGTCGGCGGTTGCGGGAATCGTCGCGGCGAATGCGCTGCTGCCGGAGCCGCTGGAGCCCGCGGCGCTCTTCCGATACGCCTTGATGGGAGAAGCGGTGGCCAGCGGCGCCGTCCACGGCGACAACGTGGCCCCGTGCCTCTTCGGCGGCCTGGTGCTCGTCCGCTCCGCCGAGCCGATGGATGTCGTCGCGCTTCCCGTACCCGCCACGCTGCGCTGCGCGATGGCGCGCCCCCACCAGCGGCTGGACACGCGCGCCGCCCGCCAGGTGCTTCCGCCCGCGTATCCGCTGCACGACGTCATTCGCCAGACGGCGAACCTGGCGGGCGTGGTCGCCGGCTGCTGCACGGGCGACCTGGAGCTCGTCGGCCGCTCGTTGCGCGACGTGCTGATCGAGCCGCACCGGGCCGCGCTGATCCCCGGCTTCTACGAAGTGAAGGAGGCGGCGATGAAGGCGGGGGCGCTCGGCTGCTCCATCTCCGGCGCTGGCCCCAGCCTGTTCGCCTGGTGTGATGGCGATGCGATCGCGGATGCGGTGCGCGGTGCGATGGTTGGCGCGTTCGCCGCGCGCGGGGTGGCGGCGGATGGATGGACGTGCGCGGTCGGGGGCCCGGGTGCGCGGGTGGAGGAGGTCGCGTGAGATACGTCAGCACGCGCGATCCGTCTCACGCTGTTTCGCTCTCCGCGGCCATCGCCCGCGGGCTGGCGCCGGATGGCGGCTTGTACGTCCCGGAGCAGTTCCCCACGATCGATCCCGCCACGTTCGGCCCGGACGCATCGCTGCCACACGTCGCCGCGCTCCTGCTCGCCCCATTCTTCGCGGGCGACGCGTTGGAACCGGAGCTGGGCGCCATCTGCCGCGAATCCCTCTCCTTTCCCGTGCCGCTGAAGGACCTGCGCGAGGGGACGGCGGTGTTGGAGCTGTTCCATGGGCCCACCGCGGCGTTCAAGGATGTCGGCGCGCGGTTCCTGGCGGCGTGCCTGTCGCGCATCGCCGCGGAAGACGAGCGGGCGCTGACCATTCTCGTCGCCACCTCGGGCGACACCGGTGGTGCGGTCGCGGCGGCGTTCCACGGGCGGCCGGGGGTGGAAGTGGCGGTGCTCTATCCCGCCGGGATGGTGTCCGCCCGGCAGGAGAAGCAGCTGACGGCGTGGGGCGGCAACGTGCGCGCGTTCGCGGTCCGCGGCGACTTCGACGCCTGCCAGCGGCTGGTCAAGGCCGCGATGGCGCACCCGGAGCTGCGCGCGCGGCGGCGGATGTCATCGGCGAACAGCATCAACGTGGGGCGCCTGCTGCCGCAGGTGGCGTACTACGCATGGGCGTCGCTGGAGTATCGCCGGCGGCACGGCGCGGACCCGGGCTTCATCGTCCCCTCGGGCAACCTGGGGAACGCCGCCGCGGCGTCGTGGTCGCGCCGCGTGGGGATGCCGGTGCGCGAGGTGGTGCTGGCGACGAATGCCAATCTCGCGATCACCCGCTTCCTTTCCGGCCAGCCGTGGTCCCCGCAGCCGACCGTCTCCACGCTGGCGACGGCGATGGACGTGGGCAGCGCGAGCAACATGGAGCGCCTGCTGCACCTGTTCGGCGGCGAGGAGGGGACGCGCTCCGCCCTGCGCGCGTTCCTGGTGGACGACAACGAGATCCGCCGCGTGATCCGTGAGGGGCCGGGCACGTGGGGCGAAGTGTGGGATCCGCACACCGCCACGGCCGTCGCAGTCCGCGAGCGACTGGAAACGCGCGACTGGATCGTGGTCTCCACCGCCCATCCCGCCAAGTTCGAGAGCGTGGTGGAGCCGCTGATCGGCCGCGAAATCCCGATCCCGCCGGACCTCGCGCACCTGCTCGACCGCCCCTCCCACGCGACGCCCATCGAGCCCGACCTCGACACCTTCATCGCCGCGCTCGAAGCGCCTTGATACGTCGGTGGCCGAGCGCCAGATTGAGTCGAGGTCACACGGGAGGCATGATGATGATCAAGAACGACCGCGACGACGCTGCTCCTCATCAGGACGAGAGAGCGTCCGCTGACGAGGAGCAGGCGTTGGAGGCTCTACGAGGGGACCTGCGCGCAATCCAAAGCAGCTACGTCAGTCTTCCAGTGCTGGACGACCGGCACGCGGACGAGATCCTCGGGTACGACGAGCACGGGTTGCCCACGTGCCTTCTACGGGGCGATAGTGCCGGCGCGCTGATCCGCTACGGCGCGCATTTCCGGGCCGGCGTCTCGCATGGACGCCGGCTTTCGTGTACCTTGCAGCGCATGCAAGTCGTGAGTACAGGCTGAACTTCCGCACTCACGCACCAACGCACTCACGCACTTTCGTACCGACGTACTTTGAATATGCAAGCCTCCGAGCGCGACCAGGTGCTCCGCCGCGTCGCCGCCGCGCTGACCCTGGTGCTTCACCCCACGACCGGCGACGACGTGGTGTCGTCGGGCCGGGTCCGCGAGCTGGACGTGCTGGAAGACGGCACCGTGCGTTTCAAGTTCGCCCTGCAGGCCGACGACCCCGGCACGCTGGTGCGCCAGGCGCGCGCCGCCGCCGAGACGGTGGAAGGCGTCACCAAGGTGAAGATCGACATCGCCCTTCCCGCCGCCGGCGCGCCGCAGAAGAAGGGGGCGCTGCGGGCCGGCAACGTTCCCGCGCCCACGCCCAACCCCAACCTGATCCCCGGGGTGCGGCAGATCATCGCCGTCAGCTCGGGCAAGGGCGGGGTGGGCAAGAGCACCGTGGCGGTGAACGTGGCGGCCGCGCTGGCGAAGTCCGGCCGGCGCGTGGGGCTGCTGGACGCCGACATCTACGGCCCCAACGTGCCCATCATGTTCGGCGAGAGGCGCAAGCCGTCCGTCGTGGGTCCCAAGGGCAAGGAAAAGATGCAGCCGCTGGAAGCCTACGGCGTGCAGCTGATGAGCCTTGGATTCCTGCTGGACGCCGAGCAGCCCGCCATCATGCGCGGGCCGATGATCGCGGGCATCCTCAAGCAGTTCCTGAGCGAGGTGGAGTGGGGCGAGCTGGACGTGCTGGTGGTCGACATGCCGCCGGGCACGGGCGATGCCCAGCTCTCGCTGGTGCAGACCATCCGGCTCGATGGAGTGGTGATGGTCACTACGCCGCAGGACGTGTCGACGGGCGACGTGCTGCGCGGCATCAAGATGTTCGAGCGCACCAACACGCGGGTGCTGGGCATCGTCGAGAACATGGCGGGGTTCATCTGCCCGTGCTGCGGCCAGCGCTACGAGATCTTCGGCCGGGCGGGCGGACAGCGGCTGGCGGAGCAGACGGGGCTGGAGCTGCTGGGCGAGGTGCCGCTGGAGATGATCGTACGCGAGGGCGGGGACGAGGGGGTGCCCGTGGTCATCGGCCATCCCGAGTCGCCCTCGGCCATGGCCCTGCGCGCCCTCGCCGACACCGTTGCGTCGCGCCTGGAGGCCTTGGTTCCCGCGGCCATCTAAACCCCTGGAATCACGCGGAGGCGCGGAGGGCGCGGAGAGCTGCGGAGGTGTGTCTCCGTCTATCTCCGCGCCCTCCGCGCCTCCGCGTGAGACCTTCTGTTCGATCGGCTACGCGTGGTCCAACCAGCGCTGATCCGCGGAGGTGAGCACGCCGCGGGGACGTCGGGCCGAGCGCACCAGCTTCACCGCGATCCACGCCACGAACACCAGCGCCGCCACCTTGGCCGCCAGCACCGCCAGCCCCACCACGATCCCCACGATGGCGCCCACGATGGCCAGCGCCACCATCCCCAGCACGGCCGCGACCACCAGGCCGACCAGTCCCTCGATCATCGTCGTGTCTCCGTGAAAGAAGCGTTTCAGGCCGTGTGCGCGCTGCCCGTGCCCAGGTCGTCCATCCCGTCCCAGCCGCGCCGGTAGCCGCGCTCGCGCCAGGCGCGAACCGCCACGATCAGCACCGCCCCCGCGCCCACGCTGGCGGCCAGCCAAAGCACCGTCCCCGCGAGCATCCCCACCAGTCCCCCCACCCAGCCGATGAAGGGCGTCATCACCAGCACGTTGCTCACGAGCAGCGGCGCCAGCAGCACCACGAGGCCGGTGACCAGGTACGAGTACGCGTTGCGGTGGATGGGCTCGTACGATCCGCTCCGCTCCGCGGTGCGCTCGCCCAGCGCGTGCGCCACCGCCAGGATGCCCACGCCGGCCAGCGCGCAGAGCACCGTCCAGAACAGCGGCACGAACACCAGCAGCAGCGGGATTCCGATGATGGTCAGCGCCAGCGCCGCGATCCCCGCCAGGAAGGCCGGAAGCGCCAGCACGTTGGCCGCCAGCCCGATGCCCCCCGCCGCCAGCGGCGCGCGCCGCACCACGTCGCTCGCCTGCTCCAGGTACGAGCGGCCGTAGAAGGTCAGCGCCAGCCCCAGCCCCCCCAGCACCAGGCCGAGAGACAGCGTCCGCACCAGCCCCGCCCACCCCTGGCCCAGCGCGCCCAGCCAGCCGCGCCGCATGTGGATGGCCTGCGTGGCGCCCGCGGCCTTGGAGCGCGGCGTGCCCTCCTGCACCTTGCCCAGCACGCTTCCGCCGTTGTTCACCAGCTTGCCGCCGGTGACCACCGCGTCGCCGTAGACCACGGCACCGCGCTCCAGTACCAGGTTTCCGGCGCCCACCACCGCGTCGCCGTGAATTTCGCCGCTCACCGTCAGCGAGCCGTTGGCCACCACCACGTCGCCCTCGATCACCTCGTCGGCGCCGATGGAGCGCTGGCCGCTGAACCACACGCGGTCGCCGTGATGGAGGGTGCGCCCCTCCAGCCCCGTGTGGGGGTGCCCGGCGGGAGCCTGCGCCGCCAGCCCGGGAGCGAACGCCAGCCCAAGGGCCAGCGCGGCGCGCGTGATCAAAAGGTTACGCATGGATCATCCCTCCCGTGTGCGGCGTGCGGAGCAGGCGCGCCATCGCCCAGGCCGAAGCCGGGATGGCGGCCAGCAGCACCAGGAGCAGCACCGGCACCCCGCCCGCCGTGGGGCCGGGGATGGCCGCCAGCGCATCGGCGCCCCACTGGAACAGGCCGGTGCGGATCAGCGTTTCGGTGCCCTCGGAAAGCAGGTTCCACGACACGTCGCGCGCCCAGCCGCGGACCGCGTTCCACAGCGAGCCCATGCCGGTCACGGGGTCGCCGCCCATCCATGTGCCCAGTCCCGCCAGCACCGGCAGCGGCACCAGCACCAGGGCCAGCAGCATCATCCATCCGCGCCGGGCGCGCGGCGCGGTGCGCTCCTCCTTGGCCGGCACCGCCGCGGCGGCCGGGGCCGCCTGGGGCTGCACCACCACCCGCGACATCACCAGGTCGGCGAAGCGGGGCGAGGGCTCCAGCTGGGGAAGCGCGGAAAGCGCCGCGAGCAGGGAGCGTGCGCTCTCCAGCTCCGTCGCGCAGTGCGCGCACCGGTGCAGGTGCTGCTCGGCCAGGGCCCGTTCCACGTGGGAAAGGCCGCCCTCGGCGAGCTGCTCCAGCGTCCAGTATGGCAGGTGTCCGGTTGCGTCCGTCACGATGGCCTCTGATCTCGTTCGGTCCGTTGCATGATAGGAGTACGGAGCCGCCGGCTCCGGAGTTTCAGCTGTCGATATACCGAATTCAACGCTACACCCGCAGGTGCTGCAGCGTGTCGCGCAGCTCGTTGCGGCCGCGGTGGATGTACGTCTTTACGGTGCCCAGCGGCAGGGCCATGATCTCGGCGATTTCCTGGTACTCGCGCCCTTCCACGTGGCGCAGCAGGATGGCGGCCCGGTACTCCGGCCGCAGCTTGCCGATGGCCTGCTCGATCTCTTCGCCCAGCTCCTTGGCCTCCAGCAGCTCCTCGGGATTTTCGTCCTCGGAAACGATGGTGATGGCCGAGGCCTCCATCTCGTCGCTGGTCACCGCGTTGCGCGAGCCGTCGATGGACACCGTCTTCAGCTCCTTCCGGCGGATCCAGTCGATCGTCAGGTTCGTGGCGATCTTGAAGATCCAGCTGCTGAACTTGTAGCGCGGATCGTACCGCCCGATGTGGTTGAACACCCGGACGAACGTTTCCTGCGCAAGGTCCTCCGCCTGCTCCCGGTCGCGGATCATCCGGAAGATGATGGAAAACACCGGCCGCTGGTAACGGTCCAGCAGCTCTCGATACGCCTTCTCGCTGCCCAGCTGGGCGCGAGTGACGAGCTCGTGGTCGGATACAGGTGTTGCGTTCACCGCTTGTATTTGTGGGTCCGAAAAGAATCAGACTCGGAGGGGCAGTACGCGCGGGCCGGGCGCGAGGTTTCAATCCGCGCCGCAGGCTTGCTCGCGGCTTGGGGGGGCGGCTACTTTCACCGGCCTGTATTCTAAGTTGCACAACGGATTTACGACATGCCGAGCACCCCTGCGCCGCGTACGGCGCTTCCCGCTCCGGGCCACAAGGCGGCCCACGTGCGGCAGATGTTCAGCTCCATCGCGCCCAGCTACGACCTGCTGAACCACGTGCTGTCGATGAACATCGACCGCCTGTGGCGCGCGAAGGCGGTGCGCCGCCTCGCCTGGGAACGCGCGCCAAACGGCCTGTACCTGGACAACTGCGCCGGCACAATGGACCTGGCCGTGGCCCTGGCCGGCCGCAAGGGCTTCGGCGGGCGCGTCGTGGGGAGCGACTTCACGTACGAGATGCTGGAACGCGGCGTGGCGGCGGGAAAGACGCGCGGCGCCGCCGTGGCCCCGGCCTGCGCCGACGCCCTGTCGCTGCCGTACCCCGACGCTGCCTTCGAGGGCGCCACGGTGGGGTTCGGCGTGCGCAACCTGGCGGACCTGGATGCGGGGCTGCGCGAGATGGCGCGCGTGCTGAAGCCCGGGGCCCGCTTGGTGATCCTGGAGTTCACCACTCCGTCGTGGCAGCCGTGGCGGTCGGTGTACCTGTTCTACGCCCGGCGCATCCTTCCCGTGGTGGGCGCCATGATCTCGCGCAACCGCAGCGCGTACACGTACCTGCCCGAGTCGGTGATGGAGTTTCCGCCGCCGCCGGAGCTGGCGCGCAGGATGGAGGCGGCCGGCTTTCGCGGGGTGAAGTGGGATACGCTGTCGGGCGGCATCGCGGCGATCCATTACGCGGAGCGGGCCGGGTGACGCTCTTTCGGGTGATCGCGGCCACGCTGCTGCTGAGCTTCTTCGGGTGCTGCGTCGCCTCGGCGGTGCTGCAGGTGGTGGCGTGGCGGCACGTGCGGCCGGGGATCGGGCCGTCGGTAAAGGGCATCTACAAGCCCGACGACATGCTCGACGAGGTGGGCATCCGGCAGATGAAGCTCGCGCGCTGGCTGCTGATCGTGGGTGCGGCGGCGTTCGTTTCGCACATCGTGGTCCTGCAGCTCGGAGTACGGCTTTCGGGGTAGCAAGGGCGCGCACGAGGGCACCGGACACACGAAAGCGTGCAGTCCACGAAGGTGGACATCGTGTGGTTGTTGCAGCGAATTCATTCGCCCGTGGGGGACTGCACCGCCAGCTGAGGGACCGAGTCTCAGGATTGGTGACCGCTACCGCGCCCGAGTTGAGAGGTGGCCTCTGGCTAGATCCTTCGGCCCGCATGGTGCCGGTGTACGGGCAGGTACGGTGCGCTTGGGCCTCAGGATGACAGGCTTTGGCGCGGTATCGGCCGGAGCGCGGTCGAATTCTCCCTTTCCCCCGCTTGCGGGGGAAAGGGCCGGGGAGAGAGGGCTGCCAGGGGCATGCGCCTAGCCAGCCGAAGTGCACCCACGGTCAGCCGAACCCATAGAGTGAGAAGTAGAAGTCGATGATCTTCCAGAACCTGCGGGAGTTCCTTCGCTACCTGGACCGCACGGGCCAGCTCGTGCGCGTGCGCGAACCGGTGTCCGTCGACCTGGAGATGGCGGAGATCACCGACCGCACCATGAAGCTTCCCGGCGGCGGCCCCGCGCTGTTCTTCGAGCGGCCCGTGCTCATGGACGGCAGCGAGAGCGACATCCCCGTCGCGATCAACGTGTTCGGCTCGTGGCGGCGCATGTCGGCCGCGCTGGGCGTAGACGACGTCGAGGTGCACGCCCGCCGCATCGCCGAACTCATCAAGCCCGAGGTGCCCAAGGGGCTCTGGGGCAAGATGCAGATGCTCCCCAAGCTGATGGAGCTCACCAAGGTGCCGCCGCGGCCGTACAAGGGCGCCCCCCCGTGCCAGCAGGTGGTGCTGCGCGAGGGCGAGTTCGACCTGACGAAGCTGCCGGTGCTCAAGACGTGGCCCCAGGACGGCGGCCCGTTCATCACCCTGCCCATGGTCATCACGTCGGACCCCGACACGGGCGTGCAGAACATCGGCATGTACCGCATGCAGGTGTTCGGGCCCACGACCACGGGCATGCACTGGCAGCAGCACAAGGGCGGCGCCGCGCACTACCGCGCGTGGAAGCGCGGCCCCGGCGGACGCATGCCCGTCGTCGTCGCCATCGGAGGCGATCCCACGACCATGTACACGCCCAGCGCGCCCCTTCCGCCGGGCATCGACGAGTACCTGTTCGGCGGCTTTCTGCGGCGCGAGCCGGTGTACACGGCCAAGGCGGTGACGTGCGACCTCACCATCCCCGCCGAGGCGGAGATCGTGCTCGAGGGCTACGTCGACACGGGTGAGGAGCTGGCCATCGAGGGCCCCTTCGGCGACCACACCGGCTTCTACACGCTCGAAGATCCGTATCCCGTCTTCCACGTGACCACGGTGACCATGCGCGAGGATCCCGTCTATCCCGCCACGCTGGTGGGCCGGCCGCCGGTGGAGGACGTGTACCTGGGCGGCGCCACGGAGCGGATCTTCCTGCCGCTGGCCAGGCTGACGATCCCGGAGATCGTGGACTACCACATGCCGCCCGAGGGCGTGTTCCACAACCTGGTGTTCGTCTCCATCAAGAAGGACTACCCGGGCCAGGCGTTCAAGGTGATGCACGGCCTGTGGGGAATGGGGCTGATGTCGCTCGCCAAGGTGATCGTGGTGGTGGACGAGTGGATCGACGTGCGGAACGTGCAGGAGGCGTGGTGGTACGCGCTGGGCAACATCGATCCCGAGCGCGACGTGCGGTTCACCAAGGGGCCCATCGACGACCTGGACCACGCGTCGCAGATCCCCTCGTTCGGCAGCAAGATGGGGATCGACGGCACCAGGAAGTGGGCGCAGGAAGGATTCGTGCGCCGCTGGCCGGAGATGATCGAGATGGACGCGGACGTGAAGACGTCCATCGACCGCCTCTGGCCCCTGCTGGGCATCAAGCCGATCGACTGACACGCGGGAGCTCTCGATGAAGCTGAACCTGCCGAACGAGAAGATCGCCGAGTTCTGCCGCAAGTGGAACGTGACGGAGTTCGCGTTGTTCGGCTCCGTGCTGCGCGACGATTTCCGGCCGGACAGCGATGTCGACGTACTCGTAAGCTTCCTCTCCTACGAGTCCACGCCGTCGTTGTTCGAGCACATCGATATGCAGGACGAACTCGAGTCGATTTTTGGGCGCCCGGTCGACTTGGTGAGTAAGAGAGGGGTCGAGAAGAGCGAGAACCGCTTCCGGAGAAAAGCCATTCTGGATTCGGCACGAGTTGTCTATGCTGCTCCGTGATCTCGGCTGGGTCGAGGATATCCTGATCGCGGCTCGCAAGGTCACGCGCGCCACGGCAGGTCTGACGCGCGAGCAGTATGAATCGGACGAGTATCGGGTTCTCGCCGTGGAGCGTCTGTTGATGATCATCGGGGAGGCGGCAAAGCAGGTTTCAGCCGAGTTGAAGAACGAGCATCCCCACGTTCCCTGGCGTCACATGGCCGGGATGCGCGACATGCTGATCCACTCCTATCGGAAGATCGATTCGGACGAGGTCTGGAAAGCAGCCGCTGTTTCGGCACCCGCGCTGATCCGCGCGCTGGAGCCGCTGATCCCGCAGAATCCTGACAACGAAAGCAG
>NZ_DATBNB010000678.1 GCF_036554565.1 Longimicrobium sp.
GCACCTGCACTTCCCGGGAGTGCACGACGGCTTGCGGCACCAGCATCGTCGCGGTGTCGACGGTCATCCGCACGTCGACGATCCCCATCTGCTGGCCCCCCACGGTGACCGGCGCCGCCGTCAGCACCATCGGCTGCCTCAGCGAGTCGGACGGGATGCTGGAAACCGTCGCCGTGTAGGTGACGGTGTCTACGCCGAACCGGCCCGCGGCCGGGGCTTGGGCGCTCCGCGCGGCGGTGCACGCCGCCAGCGCGTACATCCCGGCAACGGCGAGCGTGGGCGCCAGGCGGCGCAGCAGGGACGGAGAGGGTGCGGGCGACGGCTGGTCCATGGGGCGGTCCTCGCGGGGTGCCAGGGATGGATCGGGGGGAGCGGGACGGCGGCTCCTGCAAGAATCTCCTGAGCCGCCATCGCGCGCGCAGAAGATCCCCTCATCCTAATCTCCGGAATTTGCCATAACAAGAGTATTCGCGGGCTCTACAGGTGTTTTCGCCCCACGTTCACGCCGTCCGCGGCAAAGCGCCTCGCGCCGATATACGCAAAAACAGCGGGGGGCGAGCCCGGGCTCCCCTGCCTCCGTCAGCGCGGGCGGCGTCCGGCCACGATCGGCTGATAGAAGGGCTCGTCCAGCCGCTGGACGTCTTCGAACCCGGCGCGCCGCATCGACTCCATCAGCGTGGGGATGCCGACCGCGTAGTACCGCGTTCTCATCACCTGCACCGACGGCGGCTGCTCGCGCGTGTCGTGGACGACGTACATGGCCAGGTCGTAGTGCTGGCCGTCGGATTCCCAGACCTGGAAGAGGATGCGGAGGCCTTCGCCGCCGGCGTGCACCACGGGTGGCCGCGACTGCACGCCGGCGCGGTCGATGGTGTCGTAGTCGCGCACGGAAACCAGGCAGGTTCCGCCGGGCGCGGTGCAGCGCCACATCTGCCCGAAGGCGGCCTCGATCTCGGCGTCGGACAGCAGATGAGGGATGGCGTTGTCGCAGGCGATCACCACGTCGAACTCGCGGGCGTGCACGTCTGCCAGGGCGCGCAGGTCCGCGACGCGGAAGGGGATGCTCAGGCCGCGCCCCTCCGCCTCCCTACGCGCCCGCGCCACCGCGCCCGCCGAAAGGTCGGATCCCGTCACGCGGTATCCCAAAGCCGCCAGCCCCAGGCTCTGGGTTCCCACCCCGCAGGCGGCGTCCAGCACCGTGCTTCCCGGGGCCACGCCGCGGGCGCCGAGCACGGCGTGGAGCGCCGCCGCCTGGCGGGCGATGCTCGCCTCCCAGTCGGCGTAGTTCAGGTGGTACGCCGGTGCCAGCGCGTCGTAGAAGTCCGCGGCGGACACGGGACTACGCGTCGGGAAAGCGGCCAGCGAAGCGCCCGATCCACTCCGCGGCGGCGTCCTGCGGGGTGAGCTCGCGCCCCTCGTTCTCCAGTACCTCGCCGCGGTACTGCTCGATGGCGCACACCTGCTCCACCATCCGCGAACGGAAGGCGTCGTTCGCGTCCAGGAACTCCACTCCCACGCAGTATCCGTCACCCTCGGGCTTGATCCACACCACCCGGGCGCGCGCCTCGAACGGGGGATCCACCGTGGGGATGCGAACCTGGATGATGGCGCCGAGCGCGTGGTGCTCGTCGGAAACGAACGAGAGCCCGCCCGTGCTGACGTTCACGCTCTGCAGCGTGGAGGCGGGGCTCCCCGGCACGCAGGTCACCTCCAGTGGAACGCCCGCGGTGTGGCGGATGAAGGTTCGGCGGGGGTTGTAGCGTTCGGCGGGCGCGGCCACATCATCGGCCATCTTCGGTACTCCTCGTGACGGAAAGAAGGACGCGGCGACGATGGCAACCTGCGGGCCGCTTGGCGCGGGGGCCGCTGCGAGATACAATCCGGGGATGCCGAACCGTACCCTGAACGCAGAGCAGTACCTGGCCGTGCGCTCGTCCGCCATCCACGGCCGCGGCGTGTACGCGCGCCGGGAGATTCCCGCCGGCACGCGCATCATCGAGTACCGCGGCGAGCGCATTTCGGTGGACGAGGCCGAGGCGCGGTACCCGGACGACTTTTCGGGCCCGCACCACACCTTTCTGTTCGCACTGGAGGACGGGACCATCATCGACGCCGCGCACCGGGGCAACCGGGCGCGGTGGATCAACCACTCCTGCCGCCCGAACTGCGAGACGGTGATCGAGGATGGGCGGATCTGGGTGGAAAGCATCCGCGACATCGCCGCGGGCGAGGAGCTGTCGTACGACTACAACATCATCCTCGATGCGCGCCACACCCCCGCCATGAAGAAGCACTTTCCCTGCGTCTGCGGCGTGCCCGGCTGCCGCGGCACGCTGCTGGGCAAAAAGCGCTGACGGGGGCGGCGCGGACGGTCAGCCGTCCGCGCGCAGCCGCTCCATCACGTCGATCACGGTGCGCAGCGTGTCGGGCGGGAACTGGCGGAAGCGGTCGCGAAGGGCCTGGTCCAGTCTCCCGTCCACCGAGGCCAGCACGTCCAGCCCCCGCGGGGTGATGGAAACGCGCAGGGTGCCGTCGACGAGCGCCCGGGTGCGCAGGTTGTGGAGGATGGCCGGGAGCCGGTCGGCGTCCTGGATCATCCTCGCGCGGATTTCGGACGAGGGATGCCCCTGCTCGCCCGCGCCGCGGAGGATGCGGAGGACGTTGTACTCGTCGCCTCGCAGCCCGGCGGGGGACAGCACGTCGTTGGTCCACTTTTCCAGGAAGTCGCCCGTGCGGCGGATGTTCAGGGCGGCTTCCACTTCCAGCGACGCCAGCGGCTTGCTGTTGCGGAGCTCGTCGGCGATGCGTCCGGACATCGGGCTCGGTTCTCGGGTGCGGGGCAGCGAACGGGTGATGGTAACGCCGCGCCGGTGACCCGTCCACGGGTCGCTGGCGTGAACGGCACTCATCGCGGTACAATCAGGGCAAACATCCATTTAGCGAGGCGAGTGATCGTGCGAAGCAGACTCTGGTTGGCTTTCCTGGCCGCGGCGGCGGTGCTCTCGGCGTCGTGCGCGCCCAAGGCCGCCACCGCCGCGGCGCGGCCCACGCCGCGCGCCGACGGCGAGGCCCCCGCGGCGGCGCCGGCGGGCGGCTCCACCGGCGGCGCATCGTCCGGGGGCGTCTCCGCGGCCCGCGGGCCGCGTCCGTACGCGCAGGTGGTGCCCCCGCGGGCGGTGACGGACAGCGGCGCCATCACCGTGCACAAGGTTGACGAGCGGTGGCTGCTGGAGGTGCCGGACTCGCTCTTCCGCCGCGACTTCCTGCTCGTGGGCCGCATCGCCGCGGTGCCGGCCAACTTCGGCGCCTTCCTCCCGGCGGGCGTGAGCGTTCAGGAGCGGCTGGTGCGGTGGGAGCGGCAGGGCGACCGCGTGATCCTTCGTTCGATCGGCGCCGAGGCCGTGGCGGACGACACGCTTCCCATCGCCCAGGCCGTGGCCAGCAACTACCTGGGCGCCATCCTGGCCGCCTTTCCCGTGGCGGCGTACGGGCGCGACAGCGCGGCGGTGGTGGACGTCACCGAGTTCTTCGGCGGCGACACGCCGGCGCTCAGCGGGCTCACGACGGCGCAGCGCGAGCAGTACAAGGTGCGCCGGCTGGACCCCGCGCGCAGCTTCGTGAACGCCGTGCGCAGCTACCCGCTGAACGTGGAGGTGCGCCACACGCAGACCTTCGAGGCCACGGCACCGCCCTCGGACCGCAGCGGCGGCGCCCTGACGCTGGAGATGCGGCAGTCGCTGGTGCTGCTTCCGCGCGAGCCAATGCGCCCGCGCTTCGCCGACCCGCGCGCCGGCTTCTTCGGGGTGGAGCGCATCAACTACGGGCTCGACGAGCAGAAGGCGGCCACGGAAAGCTTCATCGCGCGGTGGCGGCTGGAGCCCAGCGATCCCGCGGCGTACGCACGCGGCGAGCTGGTGGAGCCGGTGAAGCCCATCGTCTACTACATCGACCCCGCCACGCCCGCGCGCTGGCGGCCGTACGTGCGGATGGGCGTGGAAGACTGGAGCCGCGTGTTCGAAAAGTCCGGCTTCCGCAACGCCGTCCGCGCGATGGACCCGCCGGCGAACGATCCGGAGTGGGACCCGGAAGACATCCGCTACTCGGTCGTCCGCTGGTCGGCCAGCACGACGCGCAACGCGCAGGGCCCCAGCACCGTGGACCCGCGCTCGGGCGAGATCATCGAGAGCGACATCGTGTGGTACCACAACCACATGCGCAGCTACCGCAACCGGCTGATGATCGAGACGGGCGCCGCCAATCCCGCGGCCCGCAGCCTCGACATCCCCGAGGAGCTGATGGGCGAGACCATGCGCCAGGTGATCACCCACGAGGTGGGCCACGCGCTGGGGCTCCCCCACAACATGATCGCCTCGTCGTCGTTCCCGGTGGATTCGCTGCGCAGCGTGAGCTTCACGCGGCGGTACGGCGTGTCGGCCACCATCATGGACTACGCGCGCCAGAACTACATCGCGCAGCCGGGCGACGGGCTGGCCGCCAAGGACTTCATCCGGCGCCTGGGACCGTGGGACGAGTTCATCATCGAGTGGGGCTACCGCGTGTTCCCCGACGCGCCCACGCCCGAGTCGGAGCGCCCGCGGCTGGACCGGATGCTTTCCAGCCAGTCCGGGCCCATGCCGTACCGCTACCTGCCGCAGTACCTGTCGGGCATCGACCCGCGCTCGCAGACCGAGGACCTGGGCGACGATCCGGTGGCGGCGACCACCTACGCCCTCGCCAACCTGCGCCGCGTTGTCCCCAACCTCCCCGCGTGGACGGCGCGCGCCGGCGAGACGGACGAGGACCTCACGGAGCTGTACCGCGAAACGGTGGGAATGTGGCGCACGTACATGGGCCACGTCGTCAGCATCATCGGCGGCGTGTCGGTGGATCCGCGCACGGCCGTGCAGCCCGGCGCCGTGTACGCGCCGGTGCCCCGCGCCCGGCAGCAGCGCGCGCTGGCGTTCCTGGCGGAGAACGCGATCAACACGCCGGAGTGGATGGCGCCCGCCGCCATCACCTCGCGCACGGGCCCGTCGCCGCTGCCGCAGGCCCAGGCCGCCATCGTACAGGCGCTGCTGGACCCGCGCCGGCTGGACCGCCTGTCGATGGGCCAGGAGATGAGCGCCTCGGCCTATCCCGTGGACGACTACCTGGCGGACCTGCGCCGCGTGGTGTGGGCGGGGCGCACCCCCGACACCAACCTTCGCGGG
>NZ_DATBNB010000679.1 GCF_036554565.1 Longimicrobium sp.
ATCCACGGGATGGTCATGTCCTCGGGCGCGTCGGTGCCGTGGTCGCGCCCGTGCCCGCCGTGGTCCGCCGTCACGATCACCACCACGTCGTCGCCGAAGGTGCGCACCGCCGCGCGGCGGATCTGCTCCACCGCCGCGTCCGCCCGGCGCACGGCCCAGCGGTAGGGCGTCGACATCCACCCCACGGAGTGCCCCGCGATGTCGGGATCGGGAATGTGCACGAACAGCAGGTCCGGCCGGCGGAACTGAAGGAACTGCACGACGTCCTGCGTCATCCGCGGCGCCATCACCACCTCGAGCCCGCGCGGCGCCTCCACGTCGTCCGGCGCGCCCTCGTGGATCAGGTGGCGGAACTTGGCCTTGGCGAAGTAGGCCGCCGTGTACAGCCCCGCCTTGTCGGCCACGTCGAACATCGTGGGCACCGCCACCCGCCCCTCCGCGTCCACCCGCTCGTCGTTGAAGGTGATGCCGTGCACCTCGGGGGGCTGGCCGGTGATCATGGAGGTGTGCGACGGCAGCGTGCGGCTGGGCAGGATGGTCTGCGCCCGCAGCGACCACGCGCCTTCGCGCATCATCCGCTGCAGGTTGGCCGCTCCCGCCGCCTCGATGGCGTCGGCGCGCAGTCCATCCACCGAGATCACCACCACGTGCCGCGCCACCCCGCCGAACGTCCTGGGCGCGGCCGCGCTCCGGTTCAGCCCGCCGCACGCCCCGAGCGCGGGGGCCAATACCGCCAGCGCGGCCGCCCGCCGAATGATCGTCATCCGCATCCCGCTGCTTCCCTGCTTCCGGTTCTCGACGATTCGCTCCGCCCTTCGTGCAACCCCATGCGGAGCACTGAGTTCAGCCGACATGGCAAGAACCCTGCGCACGCGGTGGGCGGCTCCGTGAAACTTGCGGCGCCCGCCGTCGTATGAGTGGGGGACCTGCAGTCCAAGGGACGCGAACCTGGCCGCCCGTCCGCGGCGTGGAGGATGTGGGATGTATTGCTCGACGTGTGGATCCAGCGTGGCCCAGGGAAGCGCGCACTGCTCCTCGTGCGGTGCGGCCGTGCCCCGTGCCATGCATGCCGTGCAGGCGGCCCGGCGCGCGCCCCTGGCCGGCGCGGTGGCCATCTGCCCCCGCTGCGGCTTCCAGGGGCAGTCTGTCTCCTACTTTTCGCAGACCCGCCCCCTGGCGGGGATGATGGTGCTGGCCGTGCTGACGCTGCCGTTCTTCGGCGCGGGCGGCATTTTGTACTACCTGATGCGCCACGACCACCGCGCCTGCGCCCGCTGCGGCGAGGGGTGGGGCAAGCGCGGCGAGCGGGTGGCGGCGCTCAGCCCGGTGGGCGCGGGGACGCAGGCCGTGGCCCCGGTGCAGGTGGACGTTCCCGAGCCCTCCATCGGCTACGTGGGAACCATCCTGCTGGCCTTCGTCGCCGTGATGATGATGACCATCGGCCTCACCGAGCTGGAACCGGTGATGGTGGTGATGGGCGCCATGGCGGGGGGCGGAAGCGTGCTGCGGTACAACGTGGTCCGCCGCCGCCGCGACGACCGCCGCGACGCCATCCTGCAGGCCCTTCAGCAGCCGGTGCTGCGGCTGGCGGCGGAGCGCGGCGGCGCGCTGACGGTGACGGAGGTCGCCTCGTCGCTGGGGTGGACGCTGCCCCGCGCCGAAAAGGTGCTGAACTCGCTGGAAGACGGGCTGCGCATCGTTTCCGACGTCAGCAACGAGGGGGTGATCGTGTACGAGTTCCGCGAGATGATGCACGCGCAGCGGCCGGCCGCGCCGCGGATCGCCCCCTCGGCCGCGCCGGCCTCGCGCGCGCCGGGGCTGGACGCCACGCTGGGCCCGGACGTGACCATGGCCTCGGCGCACACGCTCCACGCCTGAGCCGCCAGCCGGCCGGATGCACGAAAGGCCCACGAGATGGTGGGCCTTTCGTCGTTCCCGTGCCCGCCACGCCTTGAGCGGACGAGCCATGTGAGGTAGATTCCTGGCCGAAACCCGCCTACAGCTCCGCTTCGGCGATGCCGCCGCCGCCAAGCGTCTTCGACTGCCGCTTGGCCTCGGCCACGCGTTCGCCCAGCGCCTCCAGCGTGGTCCAGCGGTCCGGCGCCACCGTGACGATGGCCGCCGACAGGCGCGTCAGCCGGAACTCGCGCTCCA
>NZ_DATBNB010000680.1 GCF_036554565.1 Longimicrobium sp.
CGTAGTCGGCGTACTGGATCTCCGGCGCGGGGAGCGGGTCGGGCTCCCCGCGCAGGAAGGCGGCGTAGAGCGCGCCCAGCTCCCGGTAGAGCACCCCCATGCTCCACCCGTCGCTGACGATGTGGTGCATGGAAACCAGCAGCACGTGGTCTTCCTCACCCAGCTGCAGCAGCACCGCGCGGAAGAGCGGTCCCGCGGCGAGGTCGAAGGGCCGCCGCGCCTCCTGGCCGGCGCGCCGCCGGAGCGCCGCCTCGCGGTCCGCCTCGCCCAGCCCCGACAGGTCTTCCACGGGCAGAGCGAAGGCGGCGAACGGCGCGATCACCTGCACCGGCGAGCCGTCCACCTCGGCGAAGACCGTCCGCAGCGCCTCGTGGCGGCGGACGACCTCGCCCAGCGCCCGTTCCAGCGCCGCCGCGTCCAGGGCTCCGCCCAGGCGCACTGCCGCGGGGATGGTGTAGGTGGTGCTCCCCGGCTCCAGGCGGTCCAGGAACCAGAGCCGCTCCTGCGCGAACGACAGCGGCACCGCACCCGTGCGCTCCACCGGGACGACGGGCGGCAGCACCGGCAGCCCCGCGCGGCGCATCTCCTCCACGCGCACCGCCAGCTCCGCCACGGTGGGCCCTTCGAAGAGCGCCCGCAGCGGCAGCTCGATGGCGAACAGTTCCCGGACGCGCGAGACCACGCGAGTGGCGAGCAGCGAATGGCCGCCCAGGTCGAAGAAGTTGTCCTCCACCCCCACCCGCTCCAGCCGCAGCACCTCTGCCCAGACCCCCGCCAGCACCTCCTCGGCCGGCGTCCGCGGCGCTACGTACAGCTCCTCCGCCGACGCGAGCTCCGGCGCCGGCAGCGACTTCCTGTCCACCTTGCCGTTGGGCGTCAGCGGCAGCGCATCCAGGAACACGTACGCCGCGGGCACCATGTGCTCCGGGAGGCTCTGCCGCAGGTGGGCCCGCAGCGCGTCCGCATCCACGGCGCCCATCACGTACGCCACCAGCCGCCTGTCGCCCGGCACGTCTTCCCGCGCCAGGACGACGGCCTCGCGCACTTCCGGATGCTCGGCCAGCCGCACCTCGATCTCGCCCAGCTCCACCCGGAATCCGCGCACCTTGACCTGCGCGTCCAGCCGGCCCAGGTACTCCAGCATCCCGTCCGCCATCCACCGCACCCGGTCGCCCGTGCGGTACAGGCGCGCGCCGGGCTCGGCCGCGAACGGGTCCGGGACGAAGCGCTCGGCGGTCGCGGCGGGGCGGCCCAGGTAGCCGCGCGCCAGCTGCGCCCCGCCCACCTGCAGCTCGCCCGGAACGCCGACCGGCGCCGGCTGGCCAGCGGCGTCCACCACGTAGCAGCGGGTGTTGGGAACCGGCCTTCCGATCGGCACCCGCGAAACGCCGCCGCTCTCCGGCGCTTCCCAGAGCGTCACGCCGATGGTGGTCTCGGTGGGCCCGTAGCTGTTCAGCAGGCGCACCCGTCCACCCGCCACGGCCTGCCACGCGCGCACCCGCTCGGGGAGTGCGGCCTCGCCGCCGATCACCACCAGCCGCAGCGACTCCGGGAGCGCCCCGGGCTCCGCATCCAGGTGGGGCGACACGTGGTGCCACACGGCCGTGGGCAGATCCACGATGCTGACGCCCCACCGGCCGCAGGCCTCCCAGAACGACCCGGGAGTTTCGAGCATCTCCTCCGTGCGCAGCACCACCGTCGCGCCGGAGAGGAGCGTGGCGAAGATCTCCTCCGCCGCGGGGTCGAAGCTGATGGAGGCGAACTGAAGGACCCGGTCGGCCGGCCCGAGCCCGAACTCCCGGGCCGCGTGGGCGGTGTAGTTGACGAGCGCGCGGTGCTCCACCGCGACGCCCTTGGGGGTACCCGTGCTCCCGGAGGTGTAGATCACGTAGGCCAGCGAGCCCGGCCCCGCTCCGCTCTCGGGGTTCTCCGCGCTCTCCGCCGCGAGCTCCGCCTCCGCCGCATCCACGCTCACCACCTCCAGCCCTGCCCGCGCCGGGAGCGCGCCGCGCAGGGTTTCCTGCGTCAGCAGCACCGCCGCCGCGGAGTCGGCCAGCATGAACGCCAGCCGCTCGGCCGGATACGCGGGGTCCAGCGGCACGTAGGCACCCCCGGCCTTGAGCACGGCCACGAGGGAGACCACCATCTCCAGGCCGCGCTCGAGGCAGATCCCCACCCGCACCTCCGGGCCCACCCCGCGCCGCCGAAGGGAGTGCGCCAGCCGGTTCGCGCTCTCGTTCAGCTCGCGGTAGGTGAGCGACACATCCTGGAAGCGCACGGCCACCGCGTTTGGCGTGCGCGCCGCCTGCGCCTCGACCAGCCCGTGGATGCACGCACTCGCGGGATGCTCCGCGTTCGTGCGGTTCCACTCCTCCACCACCAGCGCGCGCTCCGCCTCCGGCAGCACGTCCAGGCTCCCGACCGCCCGCCCGGGAGCAGCCTCCAGCGCCTCCACCAGCCGCTCCAGAGCCGTGTGCATCATCCGGCACACCCGCTCCGCGTCGGCCGGGGCGGCCACTTCGGCCGCGAGCGAGAACGCCTCCCCCCGGTCGTTCACGGAAAGCGACACGGGGTAGTTCGTCCGCTCCTCCGCGCGAATGCCCCGCACCCCCTCTCGCGGCTGCCCTGCCTGCCCCGAACGCCCCCTGGCGCCCACGTAGCGGTAGTTGAGCAGCGAGGTGAACAGCGGCGCCGGTGCCGCCACGCCGCTGCTGCGCTGCGCCAGCGCAAGCGAGGCGTGCTCGTGCCGCAGCAGCTCCGCCAGCAGCCCGTGCGTGCGCCGCACCGCCGCCTCGGCCCCCTCCTCGCCCACCCCGATGCGCACCGGCAGCGTATTGATGAACGGGCCCATCACCCGGTCCGCCCCCTCGCCGCCCTGCATCCGGCCGAAGAGCAGCGTGCCGAACACGACGTCCACTCGGCCGCTCAGCCGCGCCAGCACCTGCGCCCACGCCAGGTGGCACAGGCTCGCGGCGCTCACCCCCAGCGCCCGCGCCCGGATGCGCAGCCGTGCGGCGAGGTCGTCCGCCACGGCGAGCCGCGCCTCCACGAGCCCCTGTCCATCTCCCCACACGTCCAGCATTCCGTACGGCGCCGTCGGCTCCTCCACGTCGCCCAGCATCCCCCGGAAGAACCGCTCATGCTCCTCGCGGCTCACCCCCAGGCGCGCCTGCGCCACGTAGCCGCGGAAGGCCAGCGGCGCCGGCAGCTCCGACTCGCTGCCCGCCAGGTGCGCGGCGATCTCGTCCCGCTCCACTTCCAGCGACTCGTGGTCGCTCGTCAGGTGGTGCGTCAGCATCAGCAGCAGCCAGCGGCCACCCGCGCGGTCTTCGGCGATGCACGCCCGCCGCAGCGGCGCCCGCCCGAGGTCCATCCGGTAGTGCCGGGGGTCGAAGCGCCGCCACAGCTCCCCGGCCGCGTCCCCCTCCCCCGCCTCCAGCTGCACCTCCTCCACCGGCAGCGGCGCGTGCCGCCAGACCACCTGCACCGGCTCGCGCAGCCCCTCCCACGCGATGGCCGTGCGCAGGACGTCGTGGCGATCGATCACCGCCTGCAGCGCCGCCAGGTACTGCTCCAGCCGCGCGCGGGTGTCGAACTCCGCCACGTTCGACAGCAGGTACGGGTCTCCCTCCTCCGACAGCAGGTGGTGGAAGAGGATCCCCTCCTGCAGGGCGGCCAGCGGATAGATGTCCTGCACGTTGGCGGCTCCGCCCGCCACCCCCGCCACGATCCGGTCGATCTCCGCCTGGCTCAGCTCCACCAGCGGCAGCATCTCCGGTGTGAGGGATTCGCACCCCTCCGGGATCCGGTTCGCGGGGACCTCCACCTCCAGGGACGCCCCGCCCACGGCCAGGGCCAGCTCGGCCAGCACCGGCGTGGTGAACAGGGTGCGCACGTCGGTGTGCAGCCCCGCGCGGCGCATCCGCTCGATCAGGGTGATCGCCAGGAGCGAGTGCCCGCCCAGCTCGAAGAAGTGGTCCCACCGGCCCACCCGCTCCAGCCCCAGCACCTCTGCCCAGATCCCGGCCAGCGCCGTCTCCACCTCGCCCACGGGAGCCTCGCCCCCCCGCCGCACGTACGCGCTCTCCTCCGGTTCGGGGAGCGCCCGCCGGTCGAGCTTGCCGTTGGGGGTGAGCGGCAGCGCGTCCAGGCGCACGTACGCCGCGGGCACCATGTACTCCGGCAGCCGCTCCAGCAGGTGCGCGCGCAGGTCCTCTACCCTCACCCCGCCGGCGCCCACCCAGTACGCCGCCAGCCGCTTCCCTCCCGCCTCGTCCCGCACGACGACCGCCGCATCCGCCACCCCGGCGTGGGCCGCCAGCACCCGCGCGACCTCGCCCGGCTCCACGCGGGAGCCGCGGATCTTCCCCTGGGCATCCACCCGGCCCAGGAACTCCAATTCCCCCGAGACCGTCCATCGGCCCCGGTCGCCCGTGCGGTACAGCCGTGCTCCCGCCTCGCCCGAGAAGGGGTCGGGAACGAACTGCGCCGCGGTCAGCTCCGGCCGGTCCAGGTATCCCCGCACCACGCCGACGCCGCCCACGTGCAGCTCTCCCGCGACGCCCACGGGAGCCGGGTCGCCGTGCGGGCCCAGCACGTACACGCGCAGGTTGGTGAACGGCCGCCCGATGGAGGGCGTTCCGCCCCCGGCGAAGCACTCCCCCAGCGTGGCGCCGATGGTGGTCTCGGTGGGGCCGTAGCCGTTGAAGAAGCGCCGGCCCGGCGCCCAGCGCGCCACCACCTCCGCGGTGCACACGTCGCCGGTGGCCACCAGCGTGCGCAGCTCCGGGAGCTCGTCGGGCGCCAGCACGGCCAGGGTGGTGGGCTGCAGCGTGGCGAAGGTGATGCGGTGCTCGCGCATGAAGCGCAGCAGCTCCGGCCCGGGAAGCGCCGCGTCGCCCGTGGCCAGGCACAGCGTTCCGCCGTTGGCGAGCGCCGCCAGGACGTCCCAGAACGCCGCGTCGAAGCCGAAGGAGGCGATCTGCAGCACCCGCTCGTCGGCCCGCAGCCCGAAGAGCCGCCGTTGCGTTTCGGCCACGTTGGGAAGCCCGCGGTGCGGAACCAGCACGCCCTTGGGCATTCCGGTAGAGCCGGAGGTGTAGATCACGTACGCCAGGTCCTGCGCGGCCACCCCGCTCTCCGGCGCATGCGCGGGCTCGCTCGCGATCGCGCTCGCCTCCACGTCCAGCACCACCACGCGCGCCGCGTGCGCGGGAAGCCCCGGCTGGAGCGACGAGTCCGTCAGCAGCACGGGCACCGCCGAGTCCTGGATCATGAACGCCAGGCGGTCCGCCGGATACCTGGGGTCCAGCGGAACGTAGGCGCCCCCGGCCTTGAGCACGCCAAGGATGCATACCACCAGCTCCGGGCCGCGCTCCACGTACAGGCCCACGCGCACCTCGGGACCCACGCCCAGCCCGCGCAGGTAGTGCGCGAGCCGGTTGGCGCGCGCATCCAGCTCGGCGTACGTCAGCCGCACGCCCTCCGCAACAAGGGCCTCCGCCCCCGGCGTGCGCGCCGCCTGTGCCGCGAAGAGCTCGTGGATGCAGAGGCCGGCCGGAACCTCGGCCTCCGTCCGGTTCCACTCTTCCAGCACCAGCGCGCGCTCGGCCTGGCCGAGCAGCTCCAGCCGCGAAAGCCGCACGTCGGGGTTCGCGGCCACCTGCTCCAGCACCCGCTCCAGGTGCCCCAGGAGCCGCACGATGGTGCCGCGCTCGAACAGGTCCGTGGCGTACGACAGCCCGCAGCGCAGGCCCCCGGCCGTCGCCGCGGCGGTCAATGCCAGGTCTACCTTGGCGGCGGCGAGCCCCGCGTCCACGCGCTCGGTGGTCAGCTCCGCCAGCCCCGCGGCCGCGTCCTGGGTGTCCTGCAGCATGAACGCCACCTGAAAGAGCGGCGCGTGGCTCAGGCTGCGCTCCGGCTGAAGCTCGGCCACCAGCTTTTCGAAGGGCACCTCCTGGTTGTCGTACGCGCCCAGCGTCGCCTCGCGCACCCGGCCCAGCAGCTCGCGGAAGGTGGGATCTCCGGACAGGTCGGTGCGCAGCACCACCGTGTTGACGAAGAAGCCGATCAGCCCCTGCAGCTCGGTCCGCTCGCGCCCGGCGATGGGGCTGCCCACCACCACGTCCTCGGTGCCGCCGTACCGGGAGAGCAGGGCCTGGAAGGCGCCCAGCGCAACCATGAACAGCGTCGCCCCCTCCTGGCGGCCCAGCGCGCGCAGCCGTTCCAGCACCTCGGCCGGGAGATGGACGCGCTCGATCGCCCCCCGGAAGGTCTGCACGGCCGGCCGGGGATGGTCGGTGGGCAGCTCCAGCAGCGCGGGGGCGTCGGCGAGCCGCACCCGCCAGTATCCCAGCTGCCGGTTCAGCGCCTCGCCCTGCAGCTGCTCGCGCTGCCAGGCGGCGTAGTCGGCGTACTGCACCGGCAGCTCGGGGAGCGGAGACTCCCGCCCGTCGCGGTACGCCTGGTACAGCGCCGAGAACTCGCGCGAAAGCACCCCCAGGCTCCACTCGTCGCTGACGATGTGGTGCATCGCCAGCAGCAGCACGTGGTCGTCCTCCGCCAGCCGCAGCAGCGACGCCCGGAAGAGCGGCCCCGCGGCCAGGTCGAACGGCCGTGCCGCCTCCGCAGAGACGCGGCGCCGCATCTCGGCCTCCCGATCCACCTCGGCCAGCGCCGACAGGTCGTCGGCCGCGAGCGCGAAGCCGCCGAAGGGCAGAACCACCTGCACGGGAGAGCCGTTCACCTCCCGGAAAACGGTCCGCAGCGACTCGTGGCGCCGGACGATCTCCCCCAGCGCGCGCTCCAGCGCCGCGGGGTCCGGCGTTCCCCGCAGCCGGAGCGGCCACGACATGTTGTACGAGGTGCCCCCCGGCTCCAGGCGGTCCAGGAACCAGAGCCGCTCCTGCGCAAAGGAGAGCGGAGCGCCGCCGCGATGGTCGCGGGGGACGATGCCCGACGAGCGGACCCGGCCCTTGAGCCTCGCCTGGAGGAGCGCGCGCGCGGCGGGAGAAAGCTCCGGGCGCGGAGACTCGGCCATCTTGTCCACGGACATCTCAGGTTCCTGCAATGGAGTTGGACGCGGCCAGGCCAGCAGCCTCGTCTTCGGGCGTCCCGGGGAGGTCTTCGTCGATCATGCGCTCGATCTCGCCCGCCATGGCTTCCAGCGTGGGCATCGAGAACACGGTGCGGATGGAGATCCGCAGGTCGAGCATGTCCCGGACGCGGGCCAGCAGGCGCATGATGAGCAGCGAGTGGCCGCCCAGCTCGAAGAAGCTGTCGTGCACGCCCACCCGCTCCACGCCCAGCACATCGGACCAGATCTCCGCCAGCACCTCTTCCACCGGCGTCCGCGGCGGCACGTACCGATGCGCGGCGGCGTACTCCGGCGCCGGCAGTGCCTCGCGGTCCACCTTGCCGTTGGGCGTCAGCGGCAGCGCGTCCAGGGAGACGAACGCGGCGGGCACCATGTACTCCGGCAGGGTGCACCGCAGGTGCTCGCGCAGCGCGTCGGCCTGCACCTCTCCCACCACGTACGCCACCAGCCGGAGCTCTCCCGGCACGTCCTCGCGCACCACCACCCGCGCTTCGCGCACCGCCGCATGCGCGGAGAGCGCACTCTCCACCTCGCCCGGCTCGATCCGGAATCCACGGATCTTCACCTGCTCGTCCAGACGGCCCACGAACTCCAGCTTCCGCTCCCCGCGCCACCGCATCCGGTCGCTGGTGCGGTACATCCGCGCACCCGGCTCGGTGGAGAACGGGTCCGGGACGAAGCGCTCCGCCGTCAGCCCGGGGCGGTCCAGGTAGCCGCGCGCCACGCCGGCGCCGCCCACGTACGCCTCGCCGGGCACGCCCCGCGGAACCGGATTCAGGGCACCGTCCAGCAGGTAGATCCGCTGGTTCCCCGTCGCATGTCCCAGCGGAACGGTCAGCGCGTCCTCCCCGACCTGCTCCACCTCTTCGTACAGGCAGAACGTGGTGGTTTCCGTGGGCCCGTACATGTGCAGCAGCCGCTCGGGACCGCCTGCTTTCAGCAGCCGGCGCACGCTGTCGGCGTCCACGGCCTGGCCCCCGAAGAGCACCTCGCGCACGGGCGCGAAGATGTCGGGCTCTTCGTGCGCCAGCTGGTTCACCAGCGCGGTGGTCAGGAAGATCGTGGTGATGCGCTCCTCGCGGAGCGCCTGGCGAAGGGCCGGGGGGGAGAGGAGCACGTCCTGGGGGATGCCCACCAGGGTGGCCCCGTTGATCAAGGCGCCCCAGGCTTCGAAGGTCAGCGCGTCGAAGCCGGCGTTCGAGGCCTGCGCGACGCGGTCGCCCGGGCGCAGCTGCACGTAATCGGTCTCGCGGACGAGCTGGACGATCTGGCGGTGACCCACCATCACGCCCTTGGGCTTTCCCGTGCTCCCGCTGGTGTAGACGATGTACGCCAGGTTCTCCGCAGTCGCCTCGCTCGGAGGCGCATCGACCGGCTCCGACGCGAGCGCGTCCGCGGCGCGGTCCAGGTGAATCACCTCCAGGCCGCGCGTCTCCACCACCCCGTCCAGCTCGCCGCGGCTGAGCAGCACGCGAACGCGGCTGTCGTCCAGCATCAGGCGCAGCCGCTCCGCCGGGAATCCAGGGTCCAGCGGCACGTAGCAGCCGCCGGCCTTGAGCACCGCCAGGATGCAGACGATCAGCTCCACGCCCCGCTCCAGCAGCACGCCCACGCGCTCGTCGGGTCCCACGCCCAAGCGGACGAGGTGGTGCGCCAGCTGGCTGGACCGCGCGTCGAGCTCGCGGTACGTCAGCGACTCATCGCCCCACACCAGCCCCACGGCATCCGGCCGCTCCCGCACCTGCGCCGCGAAGAGCTCGTGCACGCACACGCCGCGAGGGTACGGGCGCTCCGTGCGGTTCCACTCCTCGAGCACCAGCGCGCGCTCGGCATCCCCGAGCAGGTCCAGCCGCGAAAGCCGCACGTCCGCATTCTCGGCGACCTGCTCCAGCACCCGCGCCAGGTGGCCCAGCATCCGCTGGATGGTGGAGCGGTCGAAGAGATCGGTGCTGTACTCCAGCGAGCCGCGGATGCCGCCGTCGTGCGGGACGGCGGTGAGCCCCAGGTCGAATCGGGTGGTCTCCACCTCCGCGGACGCCGCCTCCATCCGCAGCCCCGCGAGGCCAAAGCCGGATCGGTCGACGTTCTGCAGCGCGAACGTCACCTGGAAGAGCGGCGCATGGCTCAGGGAGCGCTCGGGCTGCAGCTCGGCCACCAGCCGCTCGAACGGCACCTCCTGGTGCTCGTACGCGCCCAGAGTGCCCTCGCGCACGCGCCCCAGCAGCTCGCGGAAGGTGGGGTCTCCCGACACGTCGGTGCGCAGCACCAGCGTGTTGGCGAAGAAGCCGATCAGCTCCTCCACCTCCTTGGTCGTCCGCCCGGCGATGGGGCTGCCCACGACGATGTCGTCGCTCCCGCTGTACTTCGAGAGCAGCAGCTGGAAGGCGCCCAGCATCACCATGTACAGCGTGGCGCCCTCGCTCCGCCCCAGCGCCTGGAGACCGTCGAGGAGCGCGCGCGGCAGCTCGAACCGCTCCCGCGCGCCGCGGTGCGACTGCACCGGGGGCCGGGGCCGGTCCGCCGGCAGCTCCAGCAGCGCGGGCGCGCCCGCCAGCCGCTCCTTCCACCAGCCGACCTGCCGGTCCAGCACCTCGTCCGCCAGCTGCGCGCGCTGCCACACGGCAAAGTCCGCGTACTGCACGGGGAGCTCGGCGAGCGGCGAACCGCTCCCCTCGCGATAGGCCGCGTACAGCGCCGACAGCTCGCGCAGGAGCACGCCGCTGCTCCACCCGTCACTGACGATGTGGTGGATGCACAGCAGCAGGACGTGCTCCTCGCCCGCCACCCGCAGCAGCGCGGCGCGGATGGGCGGCCCCTGGGCCAGGTCGAACGGACGCGCCGCATCTTCCCGCGCGCGCCGCCGCACCTCCGCCTCGCGATCCGCCTCCGGCAGCCCCGACAGGTCGTCGACCGGGAGCGCGAAGCCGTCGAAGGGCACAATCACCTGCACCGCGCCTCCATCCACCTCGCGGAAGACGGTCCGCAGCGACTCGTGGCGGCGGACGATCTCGCCCAGGCTCCGCTCCAGCGCGTCCACGTCCAGCACGCCCGAGAGGCGCAGCGCGGCGGGGATGTTGTACGGCGCGCTCCCGCCCTCCATCTGGTCGATGAACCAGAGCCGCTCCTGCGCGAACGAAAGCGGGAGAGGACGATCGCGATCGACACGCACGATCGGCGGCAGCACCGGCAGCCCGGCGCGGCGCATCTCTTCGACGCGCACGGCCAGCTCCGCCACCGTGGGCCCCTCGAAGACGGCGCGGAGCGGAAGGACGACTCCGAGCGGGTTCT
>NZ_DATBNB010000681.1 GCF_036554565.1 Longimicrobium sp.
CCCGGAGGATCATCCTCCGGGGCCGCTCCTGTATCCGCCGACGCGCGCCTGTCATGGACAGAGCGGCTCCCTTCCTTCACGCACACCGAAGCTGTCGAAGCGCCTCTGTCATCCCGAGGGAGCGGCCTCACCGCCCTTGCACGCACACCGAGAACGGCAGCGACCGAGGGATCCGCCACACATTCCGGGCGCGCCACACGGATCTCCCACAAGAGAACAGCCAGTCCGCGAAGGCGGACTTCGTGTGGTCGTTGCAGCGAATTCATTCGCCCGACACAGCCGAGGCCGTGGCGGGAGCGGGTGAACCCGCCGCAACAACTGCGGAAAGCCCCGGCTCGGCCGCTGTCGCGTCCCGCCCGGGGCTTCACCTGCACGCGCGCCGCGTCTGCCGCCCGTCATCCGACGGAGCGGCCCCAGCGCCCCTGCACGCACACCCAAGCCGCCGACGCGCGCCTGTCATCCCGACGGAGCGGCCCCACCGCTCCTGCATGCACACCGAAGACGGCAGCGACCGAGGGATCCGCCCCACACTCCGCGCCACCCGCCGCACCACGCCCGTGCCCCGCCCGTGCCCCGCGGCTCAGCCCCCTCCGTCCCGCGCCGCGGCCTCCGTGCGCTCCGTGTGAGACGCATCAATCCAGAGTTGTTGATCCTCCCGCCGCGCCCCGAACGAAAGTAGATGCCCGATCGCGTTCATCTCGTTGCGTGATATTCACTTACGCGACTAGCCGACGCAATGTCAAGACATTGATCCAGCCCGTATGACAGGTGTTCATGTAGCAGATGTTTCCAGCGCCGCGGCTGGTCGAACCCACCAAACGCGTGAAGCGACATGACCCTCGTAAGTCGAGTTTCTTGACAGCCACTCCGAACCGCATTACTGTCGAAGTCCCACTCCGCGGTGCAGTACGTTTTCCCTACAAGACCAAGCAGGTCCCCATGCCGTATCCCGCCCTGCTCGCGTTGGCAGCCGTGCTTTCCACGGCGCCGTCTCCTGACACCACCGTGCGGCCCGACCGCACGGCGCGCCACGAGCTGTCGTCCGCCGCCGCCGCGGGCTTCAGTTCCAGCGGGCTGATCCGCGCTGAAGATGCGGTGCGCGACGAGATCCAGCGGGGCTCCTTTCCCGGCGCCAGCCTGGCCGTGGGCCGCTGGGACCAGGTGGTGCTGGAAGAGGGACTGGGCCGCATGGGACGCGGCGAGGGCGAGGTAGACCCGGAAACCACGGTGTACGACCTTGCCTCGCTGTCCAAGGTAGTGGGCACCACCACGGCGGTGATGCTGCTGGTGGAAGACGGGCTGATGCGGCTGGACGAGCCGGTGTCGGCGTACCTGCCGGAGTTTCGCGGCGGGAACAAGGACCGCGTCACCATCCGCCACCTGCTGACCCACACGTCGGGGCTCCCCGACTGGGTGGAGCTGGGAGGGAGCACGCCCGAGGAGTCGCTGCGCCGCCTGCTGAACGTGCAGCTGCGGTCCGCGCCGGGGATGCGGGTGGTGTACTCCGACGTGGGATTCGCGGTGCTGTACGCCGCCGCCGAGCGCGCCGCGGGCGAGCCGCTGTACCGCCTGCTGGACCGCCGCATCTTCGAGCCGCTGGGCATGCACCACACCAGCTACGTGTACGGCGAGGCGTGCCGCGCCTGCGCCTCTACCCACCGCCCCATGGGCGACGCCTACCGGGGCCGGGTGCACGATCCCATCGCGCGCAAGCTGGGCGGGCTGGCCGGCAACGCGGGGCTGTTCAGCACGGGCCACGACATGGCGCGCTTCGCGGCGATGATGGCCAACGGCGGCGAGTTCGACGGCGTGCGCGTGCTGCGCGAGTCCACGGTGCGCGCCTTCAGTCAGCGCCAGCCCGGGACGGGCACCCGCGCGCTGGGGTGGGACACGCCCAGCGGCCCGGGGCAGGGCGCCTCGGGCACGCGCATGTCCAGCCGCTCGTACGGGCACACGGGCTTCACGGGCACTTCCATCTGGATCGACCCGGAGCGCGGCACGTGGGTGGTGCTGCTGGCCAACCGCACCTACGAAGACGGCCCCAACCGCATGCAGACGCTCCGGCGCACCGTTCACGACCGCGTGGCCGACGCGGTGCGCCCCGGCTCCGAAACGGGCGTGGCCGGGCGGTAGGGGGTTACGAGCCGCCACCGAATGCACCTCTGCGACACCGCGCCGAACGTTTCGGCGCGGTGTTTGCCTTTTTGTGAGCCGAACGACAGCGACCCAGACAGGGAGAACACGCACATGCCCAGCGCAACGCTCCGGACCCGCGGGTCCGTCATTCGGCCGACCGGGCAGCAGGACGAGGAAGCCCTTCGTGAGCTGCTGGGCCCAGCGGCCGACCTTCCCGCGCCCCCCTCGCCCGACGACCGCACCGACCCCACCGAGCAGACGGGCGGGATCATCCCAGGGACGGGCCGCCGGATGGAGGACCACGAGCCGGCGCCGGAGCAGGAGGGAAGTGCGTGAGGTTCGGAAGTGCGTGAGTGCGTGAGTGCGTGAGTGCGTGAGTGCGTGAGTGCGTGAGTGCGTGAGTGCGTGAGTGGCGCACCGCGACCATGTCATCCAGAGGCCCAGGCGCACCGGCCCCACCCGTACGCCATCCCATGCGGGCGGAAGGATCTGGCCTGAACCAGCACGAAACCAGGCCGCGGCAGCGACACGACAGCCCGCCATCCGGATCCCCGTCGCCAGGGTGCCCGCTGCCGCGCGGGGGCGGTTGAAACCGCGGCAACCACGGCCCGAAGTCCGCCTTCGCGGACTGCACGGGCTGGTGCCTGGGCGTGTCCGCGGGTGCCGTGTGGCGCCGACCGCGGGCCACGCATCCGCGCCGCTGCCGCGCCCTGGCTGAAATGCGTCTTCGGCAAGATCCTTCGCCCCGCGAGGTGGCGTGTGCGGGCGAGTGTCGCTCGCCTGGGGCTCAGGATGACAGGCTCCTGTGCCGACCGCTCGCGGGCGATGTGTCATCCAGGGGCCCCACCGCACCATCCGACAACCACCATACTCTCCCGTGCAGTCCGCG
>NZ_DATBNB010000682.1 GCF_036554565.1 Longimicrobium sp.
CCCCGCCGCCGTTTTTCCCTCCGGCGGATTGACTTGGGAGCCGCGGGAGCGCACGATTGGGGAGCATCCATCCCCATCCACCACTCCCGAGGACGCATGATGCAGTACCGCACCCTCCTGGCGCTGTCGGCGCTGGCGGTGGCCCCCGCGGCCGTGCAGGCACAGGCCGCCGACGCGCGCGTGGCCACCGCCGTCGACCGCCTGGCGCCCCGCATCACCGAGATCCGCCACGACCTGCACCAGCACCCCGAGCTCAGCAACCGCGAAACGCGCACGGCGGGCGTGGTCGCCGCGCACCTGCGCTCGCTGGGGCTGGAGGTGCGCACCGGCATCGCCCACACCGGCGTGGTCGGCATCCTTCGCGGCGGGCGGCCCGGCCCCACCATCGCCGTGCGCGCCGACATGGACGCGCTGCCGGTGACGGAGGAGACCAGCTATCCCTGGAAGTCCACCGTGCGCACCGAGTACCTGGGCAACCAGGTGGGCGTGATGCACGCCTGCGGTCACGACGTGCACACCGCCGTGCAGATGGGCGTGGCCTCCGTCCTGGCCGGCATGCGCGCCGAGGTGCCGGGCACGGTGGTGTTCGTCTTTCAGCCCGCGGAAGAGGGTGCGCCTCCGGGCGAGCAGGGCGGCGCCAAGCTGATGCTGGACGAGGGCGTGTTCAACGGCGTGCGTCCCGAGGCCGTGTTCGGGCTTCACACCTTTGCGCAGATGGAGGTGGGGAAGGTGGGATACACCCCCGGGCCGGCGATGGCGGCGGCGGACCGCTTCATCATCCGCATCAAGGGGCGGCAGTCGCACGGGGCGTCGCCGCACCTTTCCATCGATCCCATCGTCATGGCGTCGCAGGCGGTGCTGTCGCTGCAGACCATCCGCTCGCGCAACCTGTCGCCCTTTACGCCCAGCGTGGTGACGGTGGGGCTGATCCGCGGCGGCGAGCGCAACAACATCATCCCCGAGCAGGTGGAGATGCACGGCACCGTGCGCACCTTCGACCCCGCCGTGCAGGACGAGGTGGAGCGGCGGATGCGCGAGATCCTGGACGGCGTGACGCGCGCGGGTGGCGGCTCGTACGAGCTGCAGTACGACCGCATCACCCCGGTGACGGTGAACAACCCCGACCTGGCGCGGCGGCTGCACCCCACGCTGGTGCGGGTGATGGGTGGCAGCAACGTCGTCGACGTGCCGCCCACGACGGGCGCCGAGGACTTCGCGTTCTTCGCCACCGTGGCGCCCACCTTCTTCTACCGGCTGGGCACCACGCCGCCGGGGCAGAAGAGCGGCGACCACCACACGCCCACCTTCATCGCCGACGACGCCGCCATCCCCATCGGCATGCGCACGATGACGGGACTGGTGCTGGACTACCTCCGCACCGGCGCGGCCCAGTAATCCCACGCATCCGCTGAACGAAGCGCCCCCGCGTGGATCGCGGGGGCGCTTCTGCGCACAGCGGCGAAGATTACGGAACTGCTTCTGGCGCGGCGCCGGCGTCCCCACCAGCATTCCGCGCGCACTGATGTCCTCGTCCACATCCGGCCAACGAGCTACCTGGCCGTTGCCGATGATGCGGACATTCGCGCGCTGCTCGGGAGTCGCCTCGGCGAGGCGCCATGACCAGGCAAGCGGTACGCTGATCGTGCGCCCGTCCATCAAATCCGCGATGATCTTGTCGTCGGTGACCCGGATTTCGCGAATCCGAGCGTCGCTCTCCGTCACAGCGCTCATGCTACGCCTCCCTGATTCGCCGGCACTCTCGATCATCCAAGGGGCGCGGTTCAGTAGCTGTCCTGGAGCGAACTCGCGTCGAATTCCGAGTCACCTTCGCCACTTACGGCTGTGTATGCGGCACGAAGATCATCGCCGAACTCCAAGATCGCCTCGGCTACCAGAACATCCATCGCCCGATCTTCCTCCGGCGCTGAGCGGGCGAGCTTGATACACAAGTACGCGATTGTTTCGAACGCGCCGAAGCGGTCCGTCAGCATCTCCAAGATGCGCGCAGGTGATGGCCTTGGCTGCATTCTCATCGGCATCTGCTCCTGATATCTACCATTTCGCCTTGCCCCTCGCGAGCCGATCGGGCTATCGTTGCCGATCGTTACGCGGGAGGGTTGCGCGTGCTGAGACGTGGGCTGTGCCAGCGCGCAGTCCTCATGTTGGCATTAAGCCAACTCCACCTAAGTTGGCAATCGTGCCAACGGGAGATCATCGATGGCTGAAGGGAGCAGTAGCCGAGATGAGGTTGCGCAAGCAGTCCAGGAAGCACTCCGGGATGCTCCCTTCAACCTGCGGGACCTTGCCGAGGAGATGGACGGCAGCTACGGAACAGTCCGGGAGTGGTCGCGCGGCGCCCGAACCCCAACTGACGCGAGTGTGGAGCGGATCGCCGCCAGCTTGGAAGTCCGAGCAAGGATGCTTCTTCAACTCGCGGATCGACTACGCCAAGCCATTGCTCGAAGCAGGACCTGAGAACTCCTGGACTTATGGCCGGGATTAACGTGCAAGGGAGTAGCGGGGCCATCCTTTCTCCAGGAGTTCAGCCAGTGCTACACACGCGTTCCGTTGCCGAGGTCGCCCGCAACTTCACGGAATACGTGGACCGCGTGGAGGGCCGCGGCGAGTCTTTCGTTTTGATGCGCGGCGGCCGAGCAGTCGCCGAACTGGGCCCGGTGCGCTCGGCCATGCGGCTCGGTGATCTGCCCGATCTACTCGCTTCGCTCCCACGCCTTA